>CAYYCE010000430.1:0-3506 GCA_964469635.1 uncultured Kineosporiaceae bacterium | reverse complement strand
GCGTCGTCGTCGGTCTCGAGCTCGACCGCGGCGACCAGGTCCCGGCCGGCGATCACACTGCCGGTCTTGGCCACGATCCGCCCGGCCACCTGCCCCATCTGCAGCACGGTCGCACGCAGCTCCGGTGGGACGGCGGACCGCGGGTGGCGCATCCGGGCCAGCTTGGCCACGTGGCGGGCCAGATCGCCCATCCGCTCGAGGTCGGCGCTCATCCGCAGGCTGGTCACGATGGTGCGCAGGTCGGTCGCCACCGGCTGCTGCAGGGCCAGCAGAGCGAGCGCGCGCTCCTCGAGCTCGTGTTGCAGGGCGTCGACCTGCTCGTCGGCCGAGATCACCGACTCGGCCAGCGTGAGGTCGGCGTCGATGAGGGCCACGGTGGCACGCCCGATGGCCGAACCCACCAGCCGCGTCATCTCGACGAGGAGATCCGACAGGCTCTGCAGCTCGTCGTGGAATTGCTCTCGCATACCCGCTCCGTGATCTTCCAGGCAACGCCGCCAGAATGGCGGACGCCTTCGACCGGCACGGTGCCAGGTCGTCGTGAACGGTCGCCCCATGTTAGGTGAACGAGTGTGCCCGATGTGCCGGACCGGGGATGAACCCGTGGCGGCCTGGTCGTGAAATCGGGCCCAATACCTGGGCCATCCGAGGGCGCGAGGGTCCCGGGCGTGACCGTCAGCCCTACGCTGAACAGTGTGAATCTCACCTGGACCGTGGGCCTGGCAGGGTTGGTGGGACTGCTCACCGGCGTGCTGGGTCTGGTCGCGTTCCGGGTGAGCGAGCACGAGCGATCGCGCATGGTGGTCTCCCCCGAACCCGAGTTGCCTCCGGGGCTGACCGACGTGCTGGCCGTGCTCCGGTCGGCGGCGATCCTGCTGGACGCCGGTCAGGACGTCATCACCGCCAGCCCGGCGGCCTACGCCTTCGGCCTGGTGCGCGGACACGACCTGGTGCACGGCGCACTGCGTGACATGGCGGCCGAGGTGCGCCGGTTCGGAGTGGTCCGCGAGCGGGAACTCGAGTTGCCGCGGGGCCCGCTCGGCCGGGCCAGGATCGTGGTGCACGCCCGGGTGGCCCCGATGGGGTCGGAGTACGTGTTGGTGCTGGTGGACGACCGCACCGAGGCCCGCCGGGTCGAGGAGGTGCGGCGGGACTTCGTCGCCAACGTCAGCCATGAGCTCAAGACCCCGATCGGGGCGCTGCAGTTGCTGGCGGAGGCGGTCGCGGACGCCGCGGAGGACCCCGAGGCGGTCCAGCACTTCGCCGAGCACATGGGCCGGGAGGCGCAGCGGCTGGCGACCCTGGTCCAGGAGATCATCGACCTGTCCCGGCTGCAGGTGGCCGACGCGCTGCACCCCCCCGAGCCGGTCGAGGTGGACGCCGCCGTGGCGGAGGCGGTCGACCGGGTCCGGCTGGCCGCCCAGCGCAAGCAGATCTCCGTGGCCACCCACGGGGACCGGGGCGCCGTGGTCTACGGCGACGAGAACCTCCTGGTGACCGCGATCCGGAACCTGGTCGACAACGCGATCAACTACTCCCCGGAGAACACCCGTATCGGGGTGAGCGTGCGCCGGATCGACTCTCTGGTGGAGATCTCGGTCAAGGACCAGGGGATCGGGATCGCCAAGACCGACCTGCGCCGCCTCTTCGAACGCTTCTACCGGGTCGACCCGGCCCGCTCCCGGGCCACTGGCGGGACCGGCCTGGGGCTGAGCATCGTCAAGCATGTCGCCGCCAACCACGGCGGCGAGGTCACCGTCTGGAGCGAGGAGGGTGTGGGCTCGACCTTCACCCTGAGACTGCCCGACAGCGCTCACGCCGCGGCGACCGCGGACGGCGCGCCCTCGGCCCCCGCCGTCCTCACCGACCCCCCGGCCGGCCCGGCCGCGGGGGCTTCCGTCCCGGCCCAGTCGCCCGGGGCCCCGTCGAGAGGAGTCTCCTCGTGACCCGCATCCTTGTCGTGGAGGACGAGGACTCGTTCAGCGACCCGCTGTCCTACCTGCTCCGCAAGGAGGGCTTCGAGGTGGCCATCGCCGCCGACGGACCCACCGCCCTGGAGGAGTTCGACCGAACCGGCGCCGACCTCGTCCTGCTCGATCTCATGCTTCCCGGGCTACCGGGCACCGAGGTGTGCCGTCAGCTCCGCACCCGCAGCAACGTGCCGGTGATCATGTTGACGGCCAAGGACAGCGAGGTCGACAAGGTGGTGGGTCTCGAGCTGGGGGCCGACGACTACGTCACCAAGCCGTACTCGGCGCGCGAACTCGTGGCCCGGGTCCGGGCCGTGCTGCGCCGCGGATCCGACCCGGAGCCGATCCAGAGCACCAGGCTCGAGGCGGGGCCGGTGCGCATGGACGTCGATCGCCACGTCGTGACCGTGGCGGGCGAGCAGGTTCCGTTGCCGCTGAAGGAGTTCGAGCTCCTGGAGTTCCTGTTGCGCAACGCCGGACGAGTGCTGACCCGCACCCAGCTCATCGACCGGGTCTGGGGCGCCGACTACGTCGGTGACACCAAGACCCTCGACGTCCACGTCAAGCGGCTGCGCGGCAAGATCGAACCTGACCCGGCCAACCCGCGGTACCTGGTGACGGTGCGCGGCCTCGGCTACAAGTACGAGTCCTGACCGCAGGACCCGGCAACGACCCGAGGGCTCGCGAGGATCAGGGTGCGATGTCGGCGTAGGGGCCCTCGGCGGCCATCACCGGCAGGGACATCTGGGCGCCGCCCGCCCCGGTCTGCGCCTTGAGTTGCAGCACGGCCCCGGGTGCGGCGGGCACGGAGGTGAGGCTGACCTCGTCCGACCCCGGCCCGACCTTGGTCAGCACCCCGGGCTCGGCGGTGACCCGGCCGCTGCCGACCGAGGAGTCGCCGTCCAACACGGTGAACTCCACGGTGACCGGCTCGGTGCCGTTGTTGACCACGGCACCGATCAGCGTGCCCGGGCCGCCCTTGTCGCTGCCGACCAGGAGGAAGTTGCGCAGGTCCACCGCGGTGCCGGTGGCCGCATCGGTGATGGCTGCGTTGCTGCCGTCCGCGGCCGCGTACGTCGTGGCGGTGGTCTGCGGGCTGTTGAAGGAGCACCCGGCCACCCCGGGTAACGCCAGCGCCGCCGCCGAGAGCAGGACAGCGAGGCGGATCGACCGTCCCGGACCACTGCTGCGCTTCACGTCCGATGTCCTTTCGGCAAGTTCGTTCGCCGTCGTCATGCCCGGCGTGACCGGCGGCAGCCTACTAGCTCCCCCGGCCGCCGGGGTGCCCGAGACGAGCGAGTCTCCGTCTGAGGTGCTCCGGCGTCGACGAGTGGCGGGCGGCCCGACCCGGCCGGGAAGGGGCCGGCATGCATGCCGGCGGGGCCCTGTCAAGCCGCGCGAGGCCCCGTCTGCCCTCTGACCTGCTTAAACGCGCGGTTAAGAGATGATGATGCTACGTTTGATTTGTAGTATCGATTCGTTTTATAGGTTTTATTATTATTTAAGGCTAATTTTATTAAATTTATAAATAAATAT
>CAYYCE010000429.1:0-3507 GCA_964469635.1 uncultured Kineosporiaceae bacterium | reverse complement strand
CGCTTGGAGGACCAGTGCGGCTCGCTGTAGGTGCGCCTGACCAGGTGGGCGGCCAGCGCCTCGACCCATTCCGGTTCGATGCGGGCGGCGTCGCGCCCCCACAGCCGCGAGGTCTCGACCAGCTCCCCGGTCATCACCCACCGCGGCGGCCTGGCGAACAGCGCCGAACCCGGCCAGATCATGAACCTGGCACCCCTGGCACCGGTGAACTCCTTGCGCTCGCTCTCGCGCACCCCGATGTGGGACAGCAACCCGGCGAGCAGGGCGCGGTGCACCTGCTCGGGCGCGGCCGTAGGAGCGTCGCGGCGCGGCACGGCGATCCCCACCTGGCGGGCGATCTGGCGTAGCTGGGCCGCCAGGTCCTGCCACTCGCGTACCCGGAGGTGGTTGAGGAACTCGCGCCGGCACATCCGCCGGAACGCGCTGGACCCCAACTCGTCCTGCCGGGCTCGCAGGTGGTTCCACAGGTTCAGGTAGGCCAGGAAGTCGCTGGTCTCGTCGGCGAACCGGCGGTGGGACTCGTCCGCGGCCTGCTGAGCATCGACGGGCCGCTCCCGCACATCCTGGATCGACAGTGCCGCGGCGATCACCACCACCTCGCGGACGCAGCCGTTGCGGTCCGCCTCGAGAATCATGCGGCCCATGCGCGGGTCGACCGGCAGTCGGGCGAGCCGCGAGCCCAGATCGGTCAGCCGTCTCCGCGGATCCTTGGCCGCGGGGTCGATCGCGCCGAGCTCGTGCAGTAGCGCCGTGCCGTCGCGGACCGACCGGATGTCGGGCGGGTCCAGGAACGGGAAGGAGGTGACGTCGCCGAGCCCGATCGCGGTCATCTGCAGGATCACCGAGGCGAGATTGGTGCGCAGGATCTCCGGATCGGTGAACTCCGGCCGGTCCCCGAAGTCCTCCTCGCCGTACAGCCGGATGCAGATCCCGTCGGCGACGCGGCCGCAGCGCCCGGCCCGCTGGTTCGCCGACGCCTGCGAGATCGGCTCGATCGGCAGCCGTTGCACCTTGGTGCGGCGGTTGTAGCGGGAGATCCGGGCCGTGCCAGGATCGATGACGTAGCGGATTCCGGGGACCGTGAGCGAGGTCTCGGCGACGTTGGTGGCCAACACGATTCGGCGCAGGATGCCCGGTGGGTGCCGGGCGAACACCCGGTGCTGCTCGGCGATCGAGAGTCGGGCGTACAGCGGCACGATCTCGGTGTGCGGCCATCGTTCGGCGACCGTGGCGTTCAACGCGTCCGCGGTGTCACGGATCTCGCGCTCGCCGGAGAGGAAGACCAGGATGTCCTGGCTCTCGCCGCCCCGGCGGCCGGCCGATGGATCGGTCCACAGCTCGTCGACCGCCTCGCAGACGGCGTCGATCTCGTCCGCCTGCTCCTCGCCGTCCATCGCGGCCTCGACCGGGCGGTAGCGCACCTCGACCGGGTAGGTGCGGCCCGAGACCTCCAGCACGGGAACGGGCTCGCCGCCCGGCAGGGTGAAGTGCTCGGCGAAGCGCTGCGGGTCGATGGTCGCCGAGGTGACGATCACCTTGAGATCGGGGCGTCTGGGGAGCAGCCGCCGCAGGTAGCCGAGCAGGAAGTCGATGTTCAGGCTGCGCTCGTGCGCCTCGTCGACGATCAGGGTGTCGTAGCGGCGCAGCGTCCGGTCGCGCTGCAGCTCGGTGAGCAGGATGCCGTCGGTCATCAGCTTGACGCAGGTGCGCTCGCTCACCTTGTCCGTGAACCGCACCTGGTAGCCCACGGCGTCGCCCAACTCGGTGCCCAGCTCGTCGGCGATGCGTTCGGCGACGGTGCGCGCGGCGATCCGGCGCGGCTGCGTGTGACCGATCATGCCCGTCACCCCCCGGCCCAGCTCGAGGCAGATCTTGGGCAGCTGGGTGGTCTTGCCCGAGCCGGTCTCGCCGGCGACCACCACGACCTGGTGCCGGCGGACGGCGGCGGCGATCTCGTGGCGGGCGGCGCTGACCGGAAGCTCTTCCGGGTAGCGGATCACCGACGGGACGGCGAGCCGCCGCGCCTCGACGAGATGCTGCCTCACCGGTTCAGGATATTCGGGACCGGCTGTCCTTCCCCGACCGGCGACCTCGTGGCGGGAGTCGTCCCGGGTGCCCCTTTCCCCTACGGTGACGATGAGACCGGTGGCCGACCCGGCGCCGGATGTCGAGTCGCAGTACCGCGCACACCCGAGGAGTCAGATCATGAACGAGGCCCAGCTGGAGAAGGTCAGGAGCGCACCCGGATTCATCGCGGCCCTGGACCAGAGCGGCGGAAGCACGCCAAAGGCCCTGCGGTTGTACGGGGTCGAGGAGTCCGAGTACTCCGGGGAGGCGGAGATGTTCGACATGATCCACGCCATGCGGACCCGGATCATGACGAACCCCGCCTTCACCGGCGAGCGGATCCTCGCCGCGATCCTGTTCGAGATGACCATGGACCGCCAGGTCGAGGGCCGGGGCGCGGCCGAGTACCTGTGGCAGGAGAAGAACGTCGTCCCGGTCGTCAAGGTGGACAAGGGCCTGGCGGCCGAGGCCGACGGCGTGAAGCTGATGAAGCCGATGCCCGACCTCGACGCGCTGCTCGCCCGGGCGGTGGAGCACGGCGTCTTCGGCACCAAGATGCGCTCGGTGATCAGCTTGGCCGACAGGGCGGGTGTGGCGGCCATCGTGGACCAGCAGTTCACCATCGGCCGGCAGATCCTGGCCGCCGGTCTGGTGCCGATCCTCGAGCCGGAGGTCGACATCCACAGCCCCGAGAAGGCGGCCGCCGAGGAACTGCTCCGGGCCGGACTGCTCGCCGGGCTCGACGACCTGGGCGACCAGCAGGTCATGTTCAAGCTCACCCTGCCCGAGGAGGACGACTTCTACGCCGAGCTGATCGCCCACCCGAAGGTGCTGCGGGTGGTGGCGCTGTCCGGCGGCTACTCCCGGGACGACGCCAACGCCCGGTTGGCCGAGAACCACGGCATGATCGCCAGCTTCTCCCGGGCGCTCACCGAGGGTTTGAGCGCCAAGCAGAGCGACGCGGAGTTCACCGCGGCCCTGGACGCCGCGATCGCCTCGATCTACGCCGCCTCCATCACCTGACCGGTCACGTCTCCGGCCTCGGGTCCCCCCGCGGGTGCCGTTGCGGTACCTGACGCGGGGCGCACGCAGCGTCCGGGCGCTGGGGCCGGGGGCCGCCTGGGGCCCGTCGTCCGCTCATCCGCGCGAGGCCCTGGCGGCACGGCGGAGCGCGGCCGTCATCCGGCGGACGATGACCTGGTCGGTGAGCGAGGGCCGGGTCACGAGCCAGACGTGGCGGGGGTCCGGCGGCTGCCGCAGCCGCCGGACCGCGAGGTTCTCGCGGACGGTCCCCGGGAACAGGAAGACGTCCTGCTCCGACCGGATCGCGTCGCCGGTGATCGGGTGCAGCGTGGTGATCGCCTCGATCTCGTCGCCGAAGAACTCGACCCGGATCGCCAGTTCCTCGTACACGGGGATGATCTCCACGGTGTCGCCCCG
>CAYYCE010000428.1:0-3512 GCA_964469635.1 uncultured Kineosporiaceae bacterium | reverse complement strand
AGATGCCGCTCGAGGAGGTGCCGCTGGTCCAGAAGCGGGCCTGCGAGATCGCCCGCCGCCGGGCCAAGCCGGTCATCGTGGCCACCCAGGTCCTGGAGTCGATGATCGAGAGCTCCCGGCCGACGCGGGCGGAGGCCTCCGACGCCGCCAACGCCGTCCTCGACGGCGCGGACGCGCTCATGCTGTCGGGGGAGACGAGCATCGGGAAGCACCCGTTCGAGGCCGTCAAGACGATGGCCCGGATCATCGAGAACACCGAGGACCACGGCCTCTATCGCATCAGGCCCCTCGACACCCGGCCCAGCAGCACCGGCGGGGCCGTCACGGCCGCCGCCGCCGAGATCGGCGAGCTCCTCGGGGCGCGCTACCTCATCACCTTCACCCAGAGCGGCGACAGCGCCCGCCGGCTCTCCAGGGTCCGCCCGCGGATCCCCATGGTGGCCTTCACGCCGCTCCAGGCGACGCGTAGCCAGCTCGCGCTCAGCTGGGGCGTCGAGACCTTCCTCGTACCGACTGTGCGGCACACCGACGAGATGGCCGTCCAGGTCGACGAGGTGCTGCTCGCGGGCGGGCGGGTCGACGAGGGGGACCTCGTGCTCATCGCCGCTGGCTCACCCCCCGGGATCCCGGGCACGACCAACGCGCTGCGGGTGCACCGCGTCGGTGACGCGAAGAACCGCGTCGCCCCCGCGTACGAGAGCCTCGCCGCCGACCGCGGGCGCGGCTGACCAGGCCGCGGTCCCGGCGCCGGTATGCTGTGCACCGCCCGCCGGGGTGGTGGAATGGCAGACACGGAGCACTCAAAATGCTCTGCCCGCAAGGGCGTGCGGGTTCAAGTCCCGCCCTCGGCACCCACGCGACGAGCACTGCCCGCCCGGGCCGACCCCAGCCCTCAGGTGATGGTGAAGCCGGCGCTGACGGCGCTGGTCAGCCCGGTGGCGGTGGCGGTGAGGGTGTAGGTGCCGGCCTTGTCGATCCGGCAGCCGGCGAAGGCGGCCACGCCCGCGGCGGCGGTCCTGGGGTTGGTGGTACAGGTGAGGCTGGCGCCGGCGGGGGTGGTGATGGCCAGAGTGACGGCGTTGCTGCCCGAGGTGGTGTTTCCGTACGCGTCCTGGATCGCCACCACGGGCTGGGTCGGGAAGGCCACGCCGCCGGTGGATCCGGATGGGTTGGTCGTCACGCCAAGCGTGGTGGCCGGGCCGGCGCTGATGGTGAGGGTGGCGCTGACGGCGCTGGTCAGCCCGGTGGCGGTGGCGGTGAGGGTGTAGGTGCCGGCCTTGTCGATCCGGCAGCCGGCGAAGGCGGCCACGCCCGCGGCGGCGGTCCTGGGGTTGGTGGTACAGGTGAGGCTGGCGCCGGCGGGGGTGGTGATGGCCAGAGTGACGGCGTTGCTGCCCGAGGTGGTGTTTCCGTACGCGTCCTGGATGGCCACTACGGGCTGCGTGGTGAACGAGACGCCGTCGGCAGAGTCCGTCGGGTCTGTCGTGAAGGCGAGCTTGGTGGCCGCGCTGAAGATGCCGAACGGCGTGCTGACCGCCGAGGCCAGGCTGGGAGACTTCGCGGTGAGGGTGTAGGTGCCGGCCTTGTTGATCTTGCAGCGCGAGAAGTTGGCGACACCGGACGACGTGGTTCTCGAGTTCTTCGAGCAGCGCAGCGTCGCTCCTGGTGCCGGGGGAGTGATGGTGAGGGTGACCGATGCCGAGCTGGTGGTGACGGTGTTGCCGCCGGCGTCCTGGATCGCGACCTTCGGTTGCGCGGCGAAGGACGTGTTGACGGCGGTGGTGGAGGGGTTGACGGTGAAGCCGAGCTGGGTGGCCGGGCCGACGGAGACGGGGAGGCTGGTGCTGCTAGCCCCGGTCAGCCCGGCGGCGGTCGCCCGGAGCGCGTAGGTGCCCTTCTTGTCGATGGCGCAGCCGGCGAAGGTGGCCACACCCGTGACGGCGGTCACCGGGTTCGTGGCACAGGTCAGGGTGGCGCCGGCGGGGCTGGTGAGGCTCAGCGTGACCGCCGCGGAGCTGGTGGTGACGGTGGCGCCCGTGCCGTCCCGGATCTTGACGACCGGCTGGGTGGCGAGCGGGACGCCACCGGTGGAGCCGGAGGGGTTGGTGGTGAAGGCCAGACTCGTGGCCCAGGTCGCCGTCGCCCAAGAGTTCCCTATCGACCCCGTCCCCCCGCTGAAGGCCGCCGCCGTCGTGCCGAGTGGCGGCGTCACCAGGGCCACGGCGATGAGGAGCGCCGCAAGCGGCGTGGCCGCCGGGCGGACCGCGGACCGGGCCCGAGCCAGCATCGAGGTCCCGTGCCGGGCGCGACTCCCGACGGCCGCGGTGGCGTGGTCCGGCGTCTGGGGGAACAGCTCGGACAGGGGTAAGTCATCGGGGGGCGGTGGAGCCCTGCGCCGATCCCCCGACCCGAGGACGAGCACGGTGAGGGCGACCATGGTGAGGACGGCCCAGGCACCCAGCTGAGGGTAGGCCCCGGTCTGGGCCCACAGGGACGGCAGCCCGACCCAGGGGACCAGCAGCCGCCCCTGGCCGAGGATGTCGCTGCGGCTCAGCGAGCTGCTGTCCGGGTCCGCGTTGGCGTCTCCCGCCGTGACCAGGGACCCGTCCGCGTTGACGGCCACCAGGCGGTGCAGCTCGGTGCCGGGTCGGGCCGAGCCGACCGGTGCGCGGAAGATGATGACCCGCCCCATCGGGGCCGGCGCGCCGGCCGGCAGGGCCTGGGACAGCACGACGTCGCCGGGGTCGATCAGCGGGCCCATCGAGCCGCTCTGGACGACGGCGCCGGACAGGCCGAGGAGCAGGGGAAGCAGGGCGCATGCCGCCAACGTCCCCAAGAGGGCCAGGTACGACCGCGACGCGGCCGTCAGCAGCAGCCAGCCCCAGCCCGCACGAGGTGTACGGTGCCGGGGACCGGCTACAACGCTGTCAACTGGCACGGCTCAACTCCACCGGTTCGGTCTCCTAGACTGCGGTCCGTCAGGTGTTCTGCAGTTCCCACTCGATGTTGAGGCTGGCGGCCCTGCCCTGCAGTGCGTCGATCCCTGTTTGGTCGAGCCCTGTGGTGTCGAAGACCCAACTGATCTTGTAGGTCTTGGATGAGGTGCCTGCGTTGATGGCCCACGGGAGGACGCCGGCGGCGTAGCTGTTGTAGGTGGCCGCCTCGGTCAGGGTCATGGTCGATGCGGACTCTCCGGCCGCGACGAACCCGGTGCAGTCCCCGAAGGAGCCACCGGTGCCCTGCTCCATCGCGACGAGGACGGTGTCCTGGAGGCCGTCGGCCTGCAGGCTCTCGACGTAGGTCTTGACGGTGCTGGCGACGGTCGGCGTCGCGGTGACGACGATGCAGCGACTGCCGGAATCGCCGGGCACGAGATTCTGGACGGCGAACATGGCGGCGCCGCCGTCGTCGTCCGTGATCGTGACCGACCCGGTCTCCCAGCTGTTGCCGAGGTTGCGGGTGTCCGCGCTGAACGCGGCGTTGGTGCCCTGCCAGACCATGAGGCCGGCGAG
>CAYYCE010000427.1:0-3515 GCA_964469635.1 uncultured Kineosporiaceae bacterium | reverse complement strand
GTGGTCCCACTGCTCGGCGGTGAGCGTGGCGGGCTGGTTGAGACCGCCGTCCAGGTCGGTGTACCCCTCGGGCAGCGAGATCAGATGGCGGGCACCGAGCGCCTTCAGCAGCACCGCCTCCCGCCTGCACTCCGCGATCGCGCCGGTCAACGCGTCCCTGCCGCGATGTAGGCCGGAGAACACCGCACCGCCGGACAGCCCCAGGCCGCGCGAGCCCAGTTCGTCGCGCAGCTGTTCGGGATGGGTCGGCAGATAACCGTAGGGCCCCAGCTCGATCCACTCGTAGCCCGCGGCGGCCACCTCGTCGAGGAATCGGCGCCAGGGCACCTGGTGCGGGTCGTCGGGGAACCACACTCCCCAGGAGTCGGGCGCGGTTCCGAGGCGGATTCGGGACGGGTCGACGGCAGCGGACATGACGGGCTCCAGGGACGGATTCGGGTTGGCCGGCGGCCTGTGGGCCGGGACGAAGACCATTCGAACGACCCTCCGATGCCCTGTCAATGATTTGTCTTTACATTTCTAGTAGATGACTTTCGGGCGAGGAGTGCGCATACTGCACACGTGACCGCCTCGCCCGCCGACCGGCCCGAGCCCGTGAACTCCCACGAGCTCCTGGCGAGCATGCACCTGGACCGGGCCAGCCCCATCCCGCTCTACTTCCAGGTGGCCCAGACTCTCGAGGCAGCCATCCTCGAGGGCAGGCTCCCCCCGGGCACCAGGCTCGACAACGAGGTGCAACTGGCCGAGACGCTCGGCCTGTCCCGACCCACCATGCGTCGCGCCATGCAGTACCTGGTGGACAAGGGCGTGCTGGTCCGGCGGCGCGGGATCGGAACCCGGGTGGTGCAGCCGAAGGTCCGCCGTCCGCTGGGGTTGAGCAGTCTGTACGAGGACCTCGCCAAGAGCGGACAGCACCCCACCACGAAGGTGCTCTCGCTCACCACGGAGGGCGCCTCACCCGAGGCGGCCGAGGCCCTGGCGATCGACGTCGGCGCTCCGGTCAGCGCAGTGATCCGGCTGCGGTCAGCCGCGGGCATGCCGATCGCGAGGATGTGCAACTACCTGCCCCACATCATCCCCGGCCTGGCCGAGGGGCTGACCACCGAGGCGCTGCAGGAGCAAGGGCTCTATCAGGTGATCCGCGGCCTCGGGGTACAGCTGCACGCGGCCGATCAGACCATCGGCGCGCGGACGGCCTCCGCCGAGGAGGCCCGCCTGCTGGACGAGCGCCGCGGCGCCGCCCTGCTCACAATGCAACGCACCGCCTTCGACGACCACGGCCGGGCGGTCGAATATGGAGCGCACGTCTACGCGGCGTCCCGGTACTCCTTCTCGCTCAGCATGCTCGCCTGACCGCCACGCGCGGCTCCGGCCGACCCGCACCTCTCGTGACCGTGCGGCCCGGGTGCAAGCCGGGTGTGCTCACCGAGACGCACCCGGGCCGCACGGTCACGAGAGGTGCGACGATCACTTGTCGGGGTCGGGGACCACGACGTCGCGCACCAACGCCTCGAGGTCGTTGTTGGCGGCGAGGAACTGGCGCAGGGTACGGCCGGTCGCCCCGTAGGAGTCGAACTCGCAGGGGGCCAGCCCGTCGGCGTCGTAGGCCTTCCTGAACTCCTCCAGGTGGGAGTGGAGCGCCCCGACGATCGTCGGGTCGACGGGGTCGTCCATCCGCGCCTCGGCGGGGATCCCGCTGGCGTTGAGCCGCTTCTGCCAACCGAACGGGGGAGAGATCACCACGTTGCCGCCGACGAACTGGCTCCAGTGCATGTGGTTGCGGAAGGCGGCCGACAGCAGTCGGGTCCGGTAACCGCGCTCACCGTAGATCGCGTAGGCCTTCTTGAACGCGGCCACTCCGGCCCACTCGTAGTACCCCGGGTCGAGGGTCACCCCGGCCTTCTCGGCCGACACCTTCATCCAGTCGTCGAGCCGGCCGACCATGATGGTGCACACCGGACCCATGGTCGCGACGTCCAGCCCCTCGGCCTCGCGCCGGCGCAGGCCCTGCTCCACCGCTTCGCCGACCGCCAGCGCCTGGGGCACCGTGAACGAGACGGTGGCATTGATGCTCACCCCGCGATAGGTGGCCTCCTCGATGGCCACGATGCCGGCAGCCGTCGCCGGGATCTTCACGATGATGTTGTCCGCCAGAGCGTGGAATTCCATGGCCTGCTCGACCAGGGCGTCCGCGTCGCGGTGCCGCCGCGGGTCGGTCTGCACCGAGAGCCGCCCGTTGACGCCCTTGTGCCGGCTGAAGACCGGCTTGAGCAGGGCGGCGGCATCGACCGACAGCTCTTTGACGATCATCCAGCCGATCGCGTCCTCGGTCGCGGTCGGGTGGTCGGCCGCGAGCTGAGCGATCCGGTCGCGCCAGGCCGGCAGGTCGGCCTTGATCACAGCCAGCGCGATCACCGGGTTGCAGGTGGCGCCGACGGCGCCGAAGGTCAACGACTCGGCCAGTTCCCGCGGATCGGCCGAGTCGTTCCAGAGGCAGGTCGGGGTGGTGCGCGTCATCTCCAGCAGGGGGCTGAGGCCCTCCGGCGCGCCCACGGGGGGGCTCGCGGTGGTGGCTGTCTCGGTCATCGACTCTCCATCCTGACGAAGGGCCGGGAACGTCCTGCCATGCCGGCTCATTTGATACTCGCAATGATAGGACAAAGTCTATGATGGGAGAAGACTCTCCCGGCAGGTCGGTGGACAACCCCGTCGCCCGCGCCCGGGGCCACCTGCCCCGACGGGCACAACGTCACGCCGTGCCCGTCCAGCGGGCACAACGTCACGCCGTGCCTACCCGGGATGGGTGCGGCGCGGGACGGGCGGCGCGCGGGATGGGCTGATGCGCAACCGTAATGCCGCATGCGGTGAGAAGCCGTTCCGCCCGCAACTCCTACGGTCTATCGTCGGCGCAGCATGCCAGTCGACCTGCACGTCGGACACGAGGTGAGAAATGCGAGTTGGTAGGCAAGCCTTCAAAGCCCTGGCGGTCACGGCGGTCACGGCCGCAGCGCTGACCGCCTGCGGCGGTGGTTCCAGCGGCGGCGGCAGCAGCGCGTCAGGCGATGCCGGGGCGGGCGGGAACGCCGACGCCACCTTCGTATTCGGCGCCTCGGCCGATCCGGTCATCCTCGACGGCGCCTACGTCAGCGACGGCGAGTCGCTGCGCGTCATCCGGCAGATCTTCGAGGGTCTGGTCACCACCGCCCCCGGCAAGACCGACATCGTGCCGGCGCTGGCCACCGAGTGGACCACCAGCGACGACGGCCTGACGTGGACCTTCACGCTGCGCGACGGGGTGAAGTTCACCGACGGCGAGGCCTTCAACGGCGCCGCGGTCTGCGCCAACTTCGACCGCTGGTACAACTTCAAGGGTCTGCAGCAGAGTCCGTCGGTCTCCTACTACTGGACCACGGTCTTCGGCGGCTTCGCCAAGAACGAGGACCCGGCGGCACCGGCGAGCCTGTACGCCTCGTGTGCGGCCCCGGATGACACCCACGCCGAGATCACCCTGACCA
>CAYYCE010000426.1:1175-3517 GCA_964469635.1 uncultured Kineosporiaceae bacterium | reverse complement strand
CGTCCCCGCGACGCAGTGAACCCGCCACGACGCGCGGTGCGGCCCGGGAGACCCCTTGCGACGGATTCGCGGCGGCCGGCGGCTGACTAGGCTCGACGCCATGATCGAGACCATCGAACTCACCCGCCGGTTCGGCGAGCTGACCGCCGTAGACGCCGCGAGCATCGCGGTGCCGGACGGCGCCCTCACCGGTTTCGTCGGGAGCAACGGCGCCGGGAAGACCTCGACCATGCGCATGATCACAGGGGTCCTGGGGGCCGACTCCGGCCGGGTGCTCTGGGACGGCGCACCGATCACGGCCGCGGTCCGGCGCCGGTTCGGCTACATGCCGGAGGAGCGCGGCCTCTACCCGAAGCAGCCGGTACTCGATCAACTGGTCTACCTGAGCCGGCTGACCGGGACCTCGGCGGGCGAGGCCCGGGCCGCGGCGCTGGCGCTGCTCGACCGGTTCGGGTTGTCCGAGCGGGTGCGGGACCGGGTGGAGAAGCTGTCGCTGGGCAACCAGCAGAGGGTGCAGATCGTGGCCGCGCTGATGTCCTCGCCCATCGCCCTGATCCTCGACGAGCCGTTCTCGGGGCTGGACCCGGTGGCGGTGGAGGAGATGGCAGACCTGGTGCGCGAACGGGCCCGCGCCGGGCTGCCGGTGCTGTTCTCCTCGCATCAGCTCGATCTGGTCGATCGGATCTGCGACCGCCTGGTGATCATGGCCCGGGGCCGCGTTGTCGCGCAGGGCACCGTGGCCGAACTGCGGGCCGGCTTCCCCAGCCGACACCGGTTGGCCCTGGCCGAGGACGCCGGCTGGGTGCGCGGCGTGCGCGGGGTGCACGTGGTGGACGTGGACGGGCCCACCGCGGTGCTGGAGTTCGAGGACGACGGCGCCCGCCGCGTGGTGCTCAGCGAGGCGCTCGCCCGCGGCACGGTGAACGAGTTCGCGCCGATCGTCCCCCCGTTGAGCGAGCTGTACAAGGAGGTGGCGGCATGAGCGTGCCGGCGCAGTCGCGGGTCGGGACCCCCCGCGGCGAGGGCGCAGAGCGGACCGCGAGCGCGGCGGGGGCCTGGCGACTGGTCGCCGTCCGCGAGATCACGGTGAAGCTGACCGACCGGGCGTTCCTGATCGGCACCCTGGTCACCGTCGGCCTCATCGCCGGCGTCCTCGGCCTGCAGGTGTTCCTGGCCAACCGGACCTCGGACTACACCCTCGCCGCCACCCCGCAGGCCGCCGCCATGGCCCGCGCCGTGGCCGAGGACGCCCCCGGGCTGCGCAAGGACGTCGCGGTCGTCGTGAGTGAGGTCGCGGACGACTCGGCCGCCACCGCCGCGCTCACCGCCGGCAGCGTCGACGCCTGGCTCCACCACACCGGCGACGGGTGGGTGCTGACCACCTATTCGCAGGCCCACGACGACCTGGAATCGGTGACGGCCCAGGTGATCCGGACCCGCACGCTGCAGGCCAACGCCGCCGCGGTCGGAAGCTCGGTGGCGGCGCTGGAACGCGGATCGGAGCTGACGACGCAGTTCCTGCGGGGCGATTCGCAGCGGGCCGCGCTGGCCAAGGGAGTCGGCTTCGCGTTCGCGATGCTGTTCTACATGGCCTCGCTTATCTTCGGGATCACCCTGGCCAACAGTGTGCTCGAGGAGAAGCAGTCCAGGATCGTCGAGATCATCGCCACGGCGATCCCGCTGCGCCAGCTGCTGGCGGGCAAGGTGGTGGGCAACATGGTGCTCGCGGTGGCACAGCTCTCGCTCTACATCGCGGTCGGCCTGCTGGGCCTGTCGTTCACCGACTACGCCTCGCTGGTACCGGGCCTGACGGGGCCGGTTGCCTGGTTCGTGGCCTTCTTCGTCGCCGGCTTCGGAGTCATGGCCTGCCTGTGGGCGGTGGCCGGGTCCCTGGCCAACCGCAGCGAGGATCTGCAGTCGACCTCCACGCCGTTGACGTTCCTGACCCTGGCCGTCTTCTTCTCCGGTCTGCTCCTGGACGGCCGGGCACAGACCATCGGCTCGTTCGTGCCGCCGCTGTCGGCGGTGCTCATGCCCGTGCGACTGGTGCAGGGCACGGCGCCGTGGTGGCAGGCGGCGATCGCCCTGGCGGCGCTGTTGGCCACGTCGGCGGTGACGATCCGGATCGGCGAGCGGCTCTACCGGCGCTCGCTGCTGCAGACCGCGGGTGGCCGGGTCAGCTTGCGGACGGCGTGGCGCTCCGCGGACTGAGCCCCCGTCCTCTGTGATGGGCACCCCTCTCGACGGGCACGGCGTGACGTTGTGCCCGTTCGGGATGGGCACGGCGTGACGTTGTGCCCGCAGGACGCGCACGGCGTGACGTTGTGCCCGTTCGGGATGGG
>CAYYCE010000426.1:0-1075 GCA_964469635.1 uncultured Kineosporiaceae bacterium | reverse complement strand
TGACGTTGTGCCCGCAGGACGCGCACGGCGTGACGTTGTGCCCGTTCGGGATGGGCACGGCATGACGTTGTCAGCGGGTATAAAGGCGGGCATGACGTCCGCTGTCTCCACGATCAGTCTGATCGGAGTGCCCACTGACATCGGCGCCGGAGCCCGTGGCGCGTCGATGGGACCCGAGGCGATGCGCGTGGCGGGCATCGTCGACGCGCTCACCGCGCACGGCCTGAGGGTGCAGGACCGGGGGAACCTGTCCGGTCCCGCCAATCCCTGGCAACCGCCCGTCGGGGGGTATCGCCACCTCGATCAGGTGGTGGCGTGGAACCACGCGGTCCACCACGCGATCCACACCGCGCTGGTGGAGGACACACTCCCGATCATGCTCGGCGGCGACCACTGCCTGGCGATCGGTTCGATCAGCGCCGTCGCGCGCCATTGCCGGGAGCAGGGCAAGCGGCTACGGGTGCTGTGGCTGGACGCCCACGCCGACTTCAACACCAACGAGCTGACCCCGAGCGGCAACATCCACGGCATGCCGGTGGCCTGTCTGTGCGGCGTGGGTCCCGATCCGCTCACCTCGATGGGCGGGCGGACGCCGGCCGTCGAGGCCGAGTGGATCCGGCAGCTCGGCATCCGCAGCGTCGACGAGGGCGAGCGGCGCCTGGTGCACGAGTACGGCCTCGAGGTGTTCGACATGCGCTTCATCGACGAGCACGGGATGCGACGCACCATGGACACGGCGCTGCGGGGCCTGGACGGCACGACCCACCTGCACGTCTCGTTCGACGTCGACTTCCTCGATCCCGAGATCGCCCCCGGCGTGGGGACCACGGTGCGCGGCGGGCCGACCTACCGCGAGGCGCAGCTGTGCATGGAGATGATCGCGGACACCGGGCGGCTGGGCTCGCTGGACGTCACCGAACTCAACCCCTCCTACGACGACCACAACGCCACAGCGAAGGTGGCCGTGGACCTGATCGAGTCGATGTTCGGCAAGTCGACGCTGATGCGCAAGAACGGCCGCTGACACCCGGCGCCGGTCACCCCGAGCCGGCCGGTCTCAACCCGCCTCGGCAGC
>CAYYCE010000425.1:0-3526 GCA_964469635.1 uncultured Kineosporiaceae bacterium | reverse complement strand
GAAGTGGGGCAGGTCACTGCTCGTGGTCCTGCCGAGGTCGCGAAGCTGTCCACGCGGGGCCACGCTCGGCATCGCCGCCGGTCGGCCCGGGCGGGTCAGCGCGTGCCGGCGTCGTCCATCCCGGCCAGGAGTGCGGCGATCTCGCGGCGGTACGTCTCTACCGCCGCCCGCCCACCGGTGGTGAGCCGGTAGACCGTGCGGGGACGGCGGCCGACGAACGACTTGTCGATCTCGACGTATCCGCCCCGCTCGAGCTTGGCCATGTGCGAGGAGATGTTGCCGGCGGTCATCCCGGTCCGGTCGGCGAGGAAGGTGAAGTCGGCCTCGTCGACGACGTAGAGCAGGGTGACCAGGCGCAGGCGGGCGGGCTCGTGGATGAGCCGGTCGAGGTCGGGGGCAGGCACGTCAGAACGTGCCCTCGGTGGAGTGCGCCCTCAGGTAGCGGCTGACGAGCACGGCGGCCCAGCCCGTGATGACCAGCCCCGCCAGCAGCAGTGGTGCCCCTGGGTTGGTGGCCAGCGCCGCGCCGCCGATACCGCCGAGCACGAGCAGCAGGGTGTACCAGGCCAGCCGGGGTAGCCGGGAGACCGCGGCCAGGAGGCCGACCAGCGCGGCGACGATCAGGGCGATCAAACCGGGGGCGAGCCACCGCGCGGCGTCCCGGCCGGGCCCGCGGTCCACGGCTAGGAGCAGCAGGATGAGCCCGGCCACGGCCGTGCCGACGCCCAGGAAGACGACCATGTTGCGTCGCTCCCACCCGCGGCGTGCCTCGGAGAACCGGACGTAGCCGCCCCGGGCGCGCAGGAACCGGCCGCGCCAGGTCGCGAAGGAGGTAGCCAGCAGGGCCGGCAGGAGCCCGGCGAAGGCGGCGAGGTCCTCGAACCACAGCCATGCGGCGCCGATCCACAGCAGGGAGACGCCGATGAAGAGGTCGAGCAGACCGTCGTCGAAGCGGGCGAAGTAGGTCGCGTCCTCAAGCTCGGCGAGCGGGTCCTTTGTCATCCTTCTCACCTCACAAATATCAATGCGTTACAAAGTTATCGCACCGCGACGGGCGACTCAAGGTCTTCGGCGCTCGGTTGGGTCGGCCGCCCGGATCCGGGGCGCGTGGCGTCACCGTCTCGGGTGCGTGTCCGGGCCGGGCGGTCAGTCCGGTGAAGTTCTGTGCTTCCGTGGCTCTCGGATCGGCCAGGGTCCATCGTGGGCGGTGGGCGGCGGCTCAGGGACGCGCCCCCAGTGGGCGATGTGGGGCGCCCGTGGTGGGACGCGGCCACTCCCCTACTTGTCTGTCGCAGTGAAGGACTGCGCGCCTATCGCGTCGTCGAGCTCGAGACGGGCCTTGGGAGAGGACCGCTCAGCCGCGGTCCGGGCGACTCGCGCCGGCGCCTGCTGGCGGTGGCTATCCCTGCGGCAGCGCACCTGTTTCGTGCGATATACGTGCGATAACGATCCCAGCAGTTGGTGGCCAGGAACGGCCACAAGCACCCGCCCGCCGGGGTCGCCGAGCGCATCGGTGCAGGTCGGAGGCCCTTTCGGGCTCGTCAGCGCACCTGTCCGAAACAGGTGTGCTTGCAGCGCGAATTGCGTTGTTTCACAATGGTTTTCGAGCTGGCGGGGGGACTCGAACCCCCAACCCCCTGTTTACAAGACATGCGTGCCGGGCCCTGCGCACCCCACCTGACCTGGGGAAACACCTTGTCGTACGTCGATATGGGACTCCGCGTGCAATATACGTGCAATAAGGGGGCACCCTCCTGACCGCCTATGTCACACCTGCAACAGCCCCTCGACCCCCTCCAGGACGTCGCCGGGAGCCGGCGCGCGAAGGGGCCTCCGACAGCGGCTCAGCCTCGGGCGGGCCAGGACGCCACCCACGCCGCGGCACGGTCGGCCGCTGCACGATATCGGGGCTCGACCGTGGGGAGCCTGTCGAGGATGACCCTGACATCGACCAGCTCGGCCCGCACAAGGGCGGCAACGAAGTTGCGGTCCTTCTCCCGGAGCGCGCACAACTTGGCTACGCAGAGATCCTCCTTGTCCATACACCATCCGGTGAACCGGGGCTCCCCCGAGGGGGCGGCGGTGTTGGCGTTCTGGACCTTGACGAGGCGGCCGCGCCACCCTTCCGGGAGCGCCGAGGTCCCCAGGTCGACGCCGTCGATGCTGAAGCCGTGCGTCTCCTCGAAGGTCGAGAACTCCCCCGCCACCCCCTCGATCTTGTCGGCGAGCCGGGCGGTCTCCTCGTTGTCGTCGGCGATCGGCAGGATGTCGACCTCGATCGACATCGTGGCCTCGGCGGGGAGGAGGTCTTCGCGGATCGACCCCAGGATCGACTGGGAGCCGACGACGATGACCTCGGAGTGGCCGATGATCTGGCATGCGGTCCGGATGGCGTGCTCGAGCTGGTCGCGACGCATCAACCCACCATTGCCAAAGCGTCTTCTCGCTCGTCCTGCGGCAGCAGCCCACCCAGCGGCGAGACCTCACGCATCTCGATCGAGTTCCGGTCCAGGCCGGTCATCACCCGATGCAGGCCGCCCAGGTCCCCCCGGTCGACCAACTCGCGCCACCTCTGCAGATTCCGCTCGTGTGGCTGCCCCGTGACTCCGCCGCGGAGCCGGCTCAGGTTGCGCTCGATGTGTGGGCGCCACTCCTCAAGGCTCCGCCGGGTCATGTGGGACGACAACCGGCGGTGGAGGATCCACGACCGCCGTTCCGATCGGGTCAGCTCCACGGGGACAGGGCGACGGACCACCTCCAGGCGGTAGCCCATGCACGAGAGCAGCCGGTCGAGCTGCTCATCACTGAGGTCGACCCGGCCCGAGAGGAACCCGCTGATGCTCGGCTGGTGAACTCCGCTCACCCTGGACAGGTCGGACTGGGTGGTGCCCGTCTCGAGCATCACTTCACGAAGAACCTCTCCCCGACCAGTCACCTGTTGACTATAGCATCCATTGCTATATCCAGCATGTTGCCTCCGTCCAGTGCAGGGCATCGCCGAGGTGCTGCACACCGCCCACTGTGGGGCACGGCCACATCGCCCCCACCTCAACCGCCAGTCGACCTCGTCGCCCGGCCCTCAGTTCGTCGCCAGATCGGTGACTGTTCCGGTGGCTGCCTTGTGGGCGCGTACCGAAACCCGTGTTCGCGAGACGCTCGCGACGACCAGCACGGGTGTGTCGTTGAGCCAGGCGTCGAAGACGATGCGCCAGGTCCGGTTGGCGAGGCGAACGTCCGACGGCCGCTGGTTGAGCAGGTGCGGGCGCCATCGGCCGAAGCTGCTGTCGCGCTTGAGCGCCCGCCGCGCCTCCGCGAGGGTGAGGGGCCCATGTCGCCAGAGGCTCGTGACCACGTCGGGGATCACGAGAGCCAGCAGGGCGGTTGCCACGACAGCCGTGACCGCCACGTCCACGCCGGGCAGGGGGACCAGGTGGCCCATGGTCACCCCGACCGCCTCGAGCCCCATGATCGCCTTGGCGACGTGCTCGCGCCATCTCTTGGTGTCGGCGGACTGGGTGCCGAGACA
>CAYYCE010000424.1:0-3560 GCA_964469635.1 uncultured Kineosporiaceae bacterium | reverse complement strand
AGCTGCCCGATGACGCCCGCGTGGTGTCCTACCTGGTCGCCGCGGCGATGGTGCTCGAGCTGCCAGAGCGCCAGCAGCTGCTCGAACAGCCCACCACGGCCCGCCGGCTCCGAGCCGAGATCGAACTGCTCCGCCGGGAGCGAGCCCTGGTGGGCGCCTTCGGAGCGCTCCCCGCGGTCGAACTGTTGCAGGCCGAGACCGGGCCCAACTGAACCAGCCGGACGGAACGCACCCGACCGCACGCACCCACCGATGGGACCCCGAGTGATGGCCAAGCGCAGTGGGGCCGCGACCCAGGCGATCGCGGCGCTCCAGCGCGATGGGGTGGCCCACACGCTGCACAGTTACCGCCACGACGCCACCGCCCACAGCCGGGGACTGGCCTACGGGCTGGAGGCCGCCCGGGCGCTGGGCATCGCCGCGGACCGGATCTACAAGACGCTGCTGGCGGAGGTGGACGGCGAGCTCACGGTGGCGATCCTGCCGGTGAACACCCAGCTGGACCTCAAGGCGCTGGCCACCGCGGCCGGTGGCAAGCGGGCGGCGATGGCCGACCCGGCCGCCGCGGAGAAGGCGACGGGGTACGTGGTCGGCGGGATCAGCCCGCTGGGCCAGCGACGACGCCTGGCCACCGTGCTGGACGTCTCGGCGTCGGCGAAGCCGACCATCCTGGTCAGCGCCGGCCGGCGCGGCCTGGACGTCGAACTCGCGCCGTCCGACCTGTGCCGGCTCACCCGGGCGGTGTCGGCCCCGATCGCGCAGCCGCGCTGAGTATCATCCGGCCCGGCCGGCGGCGTCCTCGCCCGACCGGAACCCGGCCTCGCCGCGGCCGACGTCGAACCGGTGGGTGTGGATGCCGCAGTACTGCCACACCCGGGTCGAGACCACCCCGGGGACCGCGCGAATGCGGTCGTTGACCACCGTCAACAACTCCTCGGGGGTGCGACAGACGACCTCGGCCAGCAGGTCGTGCTCCCCCGTGGTGAGCACCAGGTAGATCAGGTTCTCGATCTCGCCCAGTTCGTCCGCGATCGACCTCACGTCTCCATGGGTGGCGATCGCGACCATGGCCTGCATCGGGTACCCCAGCGCGGCGGGGTCGCTGACGCCCACCACCTGCAGCACCTCGAGCTCGATCAGCCGCTGGACCCGCAGCCGCACCGCCGGCGCCGACAGGCCCACCTGTGGCGCCATCGCCGCGTACGAGGCCCGACCGTCCTCGGACAGCAGCGCCAACAGCCGTCGGTCGACCTCGTCGAGGCCGGCCGGCCCCGTCACGCCCAATCGCCGCATCGCCCCTCCCCCCCACCCCCCCCCACCCCCCCCCCCCCCAAACCCCCCCCCCCCCCCCCCCGGCCCCCCCCCCCCCCCCCCCCGCCACGGCCCCCCCCCCCCCGGCCCCGTCACGCCCAATCGCCGCATCGCTTCTCCCCCTTCACCCCGAACTCCCCCCCGTCGTGCAGCGCCCACCGCCGGACCCTTCAGGGCCCCAGCAGCAGCCCGACCGCCTGCCCGAACAGTCGCGAATGCGTCTCGACGTCCTCGAGCGTGGTGTCGGCGCACATCAGCGCCATGTTGTGGAACGGCGTGATCAGCACCCCCCGATTGACCATGAACAGGTGCATGAACTCGTCGAGCACATCGTCCGCCGCCGCCGCCGACTCGCTCCCGGTGCGCGGCGCCGGTGCCGTGAACCGATATTCCGCGCGGGCGCCCAGCCGGCTCACCGACCACGGCACCCCCGTCGCCTCCAGGGCCGCCCGCACCCCGTCGGTGAACCGGGTGGCGAGGTCGATCATGTGCTCGAACGCGTCCGCGGTGAGGACGTGCTCGAGGGTGGCGCGCATCGCGGCCACGCTCAGCGCGTTGCCGGCCAGCGTGCCGCCGACGCCCCCGACGTCCACCAGGTCGGCCTCGGGGTGCGCGGCGAGGCGCTCCGCCACCGCGTCGGTGATGCCGTAGGCGCCGCTGGGGATGCCACCGCCGATCGACTTGCCGATCACGAAGAGGTCCGGCCTCAGTCCCCAGGCCGTGGTGGCCCCGCCGGGACCGGCCGAGAACGTGTGGGTCTCGTCGATGATGAGCAGGGTGCCGGTGGCGTCGCACACCTCCCGGACCGTCTCGAGGAACCCGGGCTCGGGCAGCACGATCCCGATGTTGGTCAGCGCCGGCTCCATCAGGACCGCGGCCACGTCGCCGTGCGCCAGTTCGCGGCGCAGCGCCCCGGCGTCGTTGAACTCCACGACACGGGTGGTCACCTCCAGGTCCACCGGCGGCGCCACGTTGCCGGGTCGGGCCACCGCACGACCGTCCGGGCCGGGGACGGCGAAGGTCTCGTCGACCGACCCGTGGTAGCAGTGGGCGAAGACCAGGATGCGGCCACGCCCCGTCGCGAGCCGGGCGAGCCGGACGGCCCACCGATTGGCGTCCGTGGCACTGAGGGCGAACGACCACAGCGGCAGCCCGAACCGGCGGTCGAGCTCGGCGGCCACCCATTCGGCGTCCTCGGTCGGCAGCATGGTGGTGATCCCGCCGAGTGCGACCATCCGACGGCCGACCGCCTCGACGGTGGCCGCGGGACTGTGACCGGCCATGGCCCCGGTGTCCCCGAGAGCGAAGTCGATGTAGGTGCGGCCGTCGACGTCGGTGATCCGGTTTCCCCGGGCCCGGTCCAGGTAGAGCGGGAAGCCGCCGCTCCACTTGTTCATCCACGTCATCGGGACCCGGCCGAACAGGTGATCCGCCTGCCGATACAGCTCCCGCGATCGGGGGTGGCCGTCGGCGTACCGGGCACGTTCCACGGCCACCAGGGAGTCGAGCCGGGCGCGGTCGAGGGCGACGGGTCCGGGCTCCGCGGCGCGGATCGTTCTGCGATCGTTGGTCACCGCTCACCCCCACCGAATGATCGCATCCGCGATTCACTCGCCCGCTGCCCGACGTCTGCTGTCGTTCTCGACCTCCCCGGCCGTTGAGGGACCCGGATGCCTAGTCCGCTCCGAATCCCAGGGAGACCGCCGTGATCAGTGCGGTGATCACGGCGGTCGTCAGCGGCCAGGTCACCAGGACGCCCCACGCGGCCAGCCGTGGCCCCCCGAACAGGCCGGCGAGGAACACGGCGAGCACCGATCCGATCAGCGCCGCCGTGAGCACGACCGCCAGGCGCAGGGCCGGAACGGCACCCGGACGTCGCCACAGCGCCACGGCGGTCAGCACACCGAAGGCGACGGCGAGCAGGATGAAGGAACCGTCCCTGCTGACCGGGACCTCGGCCCGGTCACTGAGGTGTGCGGCCACCGGAGAGGCCACACGCCAGCAGACGGCCAGCGCGATCGCGGCCAGCGCGACGCCGATGACGGGAGCCCGTGCCTGATCCCGCATCGATGTGCTCTTCGCCGCCTGCATGCCGGCCATGGGGCCACCCTAATGCGGTGTGCAGCGCTGATGCGGTGTGCAGCGACGAAGAACTGATCACCCGCCCCCGCCCGCCGGGAACTCAGACATCCCATGTCGCGGCGATGTCAAGCGGCAGGTTGTTGATCTTCGATGTGGTGGTGCCAGGC
>CAYYCE010000423.1:0-3562 GCA_964469635.1 uncultured Kineosporiaceae bacterium | reverse complement strand
GCGGCGGGCGGCCGGACCGTCGCGGCGGGGAGCGCACCGGTTCGGGGGTGAGCCGGGTGACCTGAGCCGGCGTCGCTCCGTTCCCGTGGCGGCTTCCTCACCAACCGCGAGCCTATCGGCTGAGACCGGATCGACCCGGATCGGGATCGATCGGGATCGATCGGGCCGATCATCGCGATGACCAGGGGCCTCACCGCGGTGCCGCCTTGGCCGGGCGCGGTGTTGCTGCCAGGCTCGAGGCCGTGACGGACGTTCTCGGCGTGGACGCGTGCAGGGACGGCTGGGCCGGGATCCTGCTGCGGGCGGACCAGAGCGTGGTCGGCCTGCACGCGGAGACGATCGACGCGTTGGTGGCCACCGCCTGTGAATGGGGTTACGTGGCGGCCGTGGGGATCGACATCCCGATCGGACTGCCGGACCGGGGACGGCGCCGGGCCGACGTCCTCGCCCGGTCGCTGCTCGGACCCCGGCGATCGTCGGTGTTCGTCACCCCGGTGCGCACCAGCCTGTACGCCGAGTCCTACGACCTCGCCGTCGAGGAGAACCGGCGGCTCGCCGGCGAGGGCCTGTCCCGGCAGGCCTTCGCGCTCCGGCCCCGCATCCTCGAGGTCGAGGCCTGGCTGGGCAGCGCCCCCGCGCCGGTGATCGAGGTTCACCCCGAGGTGTCCTTCTGCGCGCTCACCGGTGCCGTCGTGGCCGCGCCCAAGAGGACCTGGGCCGGGTTCGTCGCCCGCAGCGAGGCGCTGGCCCAGGCCGGGATCGAGCTGCCGGACGATCTCGGGGAGCTGGCCTGGCACGCCGGGGTGGACGACGTCCTGGACGCCACGGTGGCCGCCTGGACCGCGGGGCGTCACGCGGCCGGGGTGGCCGTGCCGCTGCCGGACCCGCCCGAGGTGCTGGCCGACGGCTCGCTCGCCGCGATCTGGAGCTGACGGCGGCACCGGGACGCGGGCCGCGCCGGCGTGCTCGCTCTCGCCGAGCGGCGACGGCGGTGGGGCGCCCCCGGTAGACTGCACCGACCCCTCGAGCCCGTACGACGGTGTACGCGCCGCGTGACCGCCTTGACGGGAGCCCGCATGACGATCCGCGTCGCCCTCGAGCACCGCACCACCTACCGGTTCGACCGCCCGGTGACGATCAACCCCCACGTCGTCCGGCTGCGGCCCGCACCGCACTGCCGCACCCCGATCACCGCCTACAGCCTGCGGGTGGCCCCGGACCCGCACTTCATCAACTGGCAGCAGGATCCGTTCGGCAACCACCTGGCGCGGTTGGTCTTCCCCGAGCGGGCGAGCGAGCTGAGCGTCACGGTGGACCTGGTCGCGGACATGACGGTGATCAACCCGTTCGACTTCTTCCTCGAGGAGTACGCCGAGCACTACCCGTTCGAGTATCCGGCCGACCTGCGCTCCGACCTGGAGCCCTACCTGCGCCGGGTCGACGAGGACGCCGCGCTGGCCGGCTCCGGCCCGGGACCGTTGGTCAAGCAGTGGCTCGTGGACGCCGTCCCGTTCTCGCGGGAGCGCCCGATCGTCGACTTCCTGGTCGAGGTCAACCAGCGTCTGCAGCGGGACGTGGGCTACAGCGTCCGGATGGAGCCGGGCGTCCAGACCCCGGACACCACGCTGCTGCGCGCCATCGGCTCGTGCCGGGACAGCGCCTGGCTGTTGGTCAGCGTTCTGCGCGAGCTCGGGCTGGCCGCCCGCTTCGTCTCCGGTTACCTGGTCCAGCTCACCTCGGACGTGGTCCCGGTCGACGGCCCCGCCGGACCGACCAGTGACTTCACCGACCTGCACGCCTGGGCCGAGGTCTACGTGCCCGGGGCGGGCTGGGTCGGTCTGGACCCGACGTCCGGGCTGTTCGCCGGCGAGGGACACATCCCGCTGTCGGCCACCCCCCACCCGGCCAGCGCGGCCCCCATCACCGGGTCCACCGAGCCGTGCCAGGTCGAGTTCGACTTCGACAACTCGGTCCGCCGGGTGCACGAGGACGTCCGGGTCACGCTGCCGTACACCCCCGCACAGTGGGACCGTATCGATGCCCTCGGCCGCCGCGTCGACATCCTGCTCGAGGAGGGCGACACCCGGTTGACCATCGGCGGCGAGCCCACCTTCGTGGCGGTCGACGACATGGAGTCCGCGCAGTGGACCACCGACGCGGACGGCCCCGAGAAGCGGCAGTCGGCCGCCGAGCTCGCGGCCCGGCTCAAGGCGCGTTGGGCGCCGGCGGGCCTGGTCCACCACGGCCAGGGCAAGTGGTATCCCGGCGAGCCGCTGCCCCGGTGGCAGATCGCACTCACGTGGCGCCGCGACGGCCGACCCCTGTGGCGTGACCAGTCGCTGCTCGCCTCACCCTGGACGCCGCCCACCGTCGGCCCGGGCTCGCCCGCTGCCGCCGCGGCCGCCGCCGACCTCGCCGCCGCGATCGCCGCCCGGCTCGGCGTCCCGCGGGAGCACGTGATCCCCGCCTACGAGGACGCGCTGCACGCGGTGTGGGCCGAGGCCATGCTGCCCCAGGGCGAGCCTCCCGAGAGCGACCTGACCCCCGAGGAGGCCGACGACGACGGCGGCGCCGCCCTGGTCGAGACCGTCGACATCGACCCCGGGACGCCGCGCGGCTGGGTGGTCCCGCTGTTCCGGACCCCGGACGGCACCGCCTGGGGCACCGCGCAATGGCGCCCGCGCCGCCGCCACCTCTTCCTCACCCCGGGCACCTCGCCGATGGGCCTGCGCCTGCCGCTGGACGCCATCGCCTGGACGCCGCCGCCGCCGACCTACGACCGTTCCCCCTTCGAGCCCCGCGCCCCGCTGCCCGAGCCGCAGCACCTCGCCGCCCGCCCGGGATCGTCGCAGGTGGAGCCGGCGCAGGTGCTGGACATCGAGGACTCACCGCGCACCGCGCTGACGGTGGAGGAGCGCGACGGTCACCTGCACGTCTTCCTGCCGCCGCTGGAGTCCCTGGACGACGGCGTGGACCTGCTCGACCGACTCGAGGCGGCGGCCGAACGGGTCGCCGTCCCCGTGGTGCTCGAGGGCTACGCCCTGCCCCACGACCCGCGGACCACCACCCTCACCGTCACCCCCGACCCGGGGGTGATCGAGGTCAACGTCCAGCCCAGCGGAACCTGGGCCGAGCTGGTCGAGCTGACCACGACGCTGTACTCCGACGCCCGGCAGGGCCGGCTCGGCACCGAGAAGTTCGACATGGACGGGGTGCACACCGGCACCGGGGGCGGCAACCACCTCACCCTCGGCGGCCCGACCCCGGCCGACTCGCCGCTGCTGCGCCGGCCCGACCTGCTGCGCAGCCTGATCACCTTCTGGCAGCATCACCCGGCGTTGTCGTACGTGTTCTCGGGCCGTTTCATCGGCCCGACCAGCCAGGCGCCCCGGGTCGACGAGGGCCGCGACGAGACCCTCTACGAGCTGGAGATCGCCTTCGCCGAACTGACCCGGATCACCACCGAGACCGGGGCGGACGGCGAGCCGCTCGAACCGCGGCCGTGGCTGGTGGACCGGTTGCTGCGTCACCTGCTCACCGACATCACCGGGAACACCCACCG
>CAYYCE010000422.1:0-3565 GCA_964469635.1 uncultured Kineosporiaceae bacterium | reverse complement strand
CCAGGTCCGCCAGGATGTCGGCGATGTTCTCGAGGCCGACCGCCAGCCGCACCAGCCCGGGCGTCACGCCGCTGGCCCGCTGCTCGGCCTGCGAGAGCTGACTGTGCGTCGTGGAGGCGGGGTGGATCACCAGGCTGCGCACGTCGCCGATGTTGGCCACGTGGCTGTGCAGCTCAAGCGCCTCGACGAACCGCTTGCCGGCCTCGATGCCGCCGACGATCTCGAAGGCCAGCACCGCACCGGTGCCGTGGGGGGCGTACCGGCGGCCCAGCTCGTGCCAGGGACTGGACGGCAGGCCCGCGTAGGCCACCGACGCGACGCCGTCGTGGGACTCGAGCCACTCGGCCACCGCGACCGCGTTCTGGACGTGCCGCTCCATCCGCAGGCTGAGCGTCTCGAGCCCCTGGGCGATCAGGAAGGCGTTGAACGGCGAGGCCGCCGGACCCAGATCGCGCAGCAGTTGCACCCTCGCCTTGAGAATGAACGCGAGATTGGCGCCCAGGGCGCCGCCGACGCCGAGGTCGCGGGCGTAGACCAAACCGTGATAGCTCGGGTCGGGCTGGTTGTAGTTGGGGAAGCGCTCGGGATACTGGGCGAAGTCGAACCGCCCGCCGTCCACGATGACCCCGCCGATGGCCGTGCCGTGACCGCCGAGGTACTTGGTCGCGGAATGCACGACGATGTCGGCGCCCCACTCCAGCGGTCGGATCAGGTACGGAGTGGCCACGGTGTTGTCGACCACGAGCGGCACGCCGACCTCGTGGGCCAGCGCGGCGACCCCCGCGATGTCCAGCACGTCCTGCTTGGGATTGGAGATCGTCTCCCCGAAGAAGGCCTTCGTGTTCGGCCGGACGGCACGGCGCCAGGAGTCGAGGTCGTCCGGGTCCTCGACGAAGTCGACCTGGATCCCGATCTTGGGGAAGGTGTAGTGGAGCAGGTTGTAGGTCCCGCCGTAGAGGCTGGGGCTGGCCACGATGTGGTCGCCCGCCTCGGCGAGGTTGAGCAGCGCCAGCGTCTCGGCGGACTGCCCGCTGGCCACCAACAGGGCTCCGACGCCGCCCTCCAGGCTGGCGATCCGCTTCTCCACGACGTCGGTCGTCGGGTTCATCAGCCGGGTGTAGATGTTGCCGAGTTCCTTGAGTGCGAACAGGTTCGCCGCGTGCTCGGTGTCCCGGAACACATAGGACGTGGTCTGGTAGATCGGCAGGGCGCGCGCGCCGGTCGGATCCACCTCCTGACCCGCGTGGATCTGTCGGGTCTCGAACGACCAGCCGTCGCTCATGTCACTCTCCTCGAGCCAGGGGGCCCGTCCAGGGGCCCGCGCTTGCCTCAGTCACCGCGACGGAGGCCAGGTCGTCACCCGGGGCACCCCACCGCGGTTGGAGGGTTGCCGGTCAGCGAGCCGGGGCTTGACGCTGACGCTCTGAACCTGGCGTCAGGCTAGGGCCCGCCTCACGCCGACGAAAGGGCGTCTCACAATGTGACCGACCGCGGCGGCACCCGATCACGACCCGCCGCCGGTCGCGGTCGCCGCCGAGGGCACCCACGGCGGCGGCACCGCGGCCGTCAGCGCGGCCGACACCAGGCACGCCAGCCGGTGTCCGGGCCGCTCGGACAGGGCCCTGTCGGCGAGCAGCCGCGACCGGACACCGTCGCCCTGCCACCAGGCGACCCAGGCCATCAGCGCGAGCACCTCGACCCGGCGGCCGGCCGGGGCCCGCCGGGCCAGGGCACTGGTGACTCGCCGTCCCCGCTCCAGCAGGTCGTCGTCGGGCGCGCCACGCTCGCCGGTCGCGAACGCCTCCTCAGCCCGGCCGCAGGCCATCAACCGGGCGGCGGTCCTTGCGGCGAGGTCGTCGGCCCCGGTCAGGCGCAACACCATGGCGTCGCGGAACACCACGTCGTCCAGGCCCTGGCACAGGTCGACCAGATCTGCCTCACAGACCTCCACGGGATCGGTGCCGCCCTGGGCGGCCAGCAGGTCGCCGCATCGCTCCAGGAGGTGCAGCCGCCGCTCACGATCGACCCGGGGCGGATCGGTGAACAGGGACGCGGCCAGTTGCCGCTCCGGCTCCGGTTCGATGTCCGAGACCAGTTCCGCCTCGTCGGCGACCACCGAGCGTCCGTCCAGCACCATGGCGGCCGCCGTCCGGCTGGACTCGACGCGTGCGAGCGGAATCCCACCGGGTGGACAGCACTTTTCGTCACGACAGAACAACGATCGGTAACTACTCCGATCGACGCCGATGAGGTCCACCAGCCTCAGGCCGTGCTCGGCGGCCGCCATGCGCACAGTCTCGGCCAACGCCGGCTGCGGACGGTCCGAGACCAGCAGCGCAACCAGTGCGCCGTGCCCCTGCGCCAGAAGGAGCGACATCGGTCTGGCCAGGGAACGGCGCCGTCCCCCGGGCGGTGGGATGTCGACGCGGACGACCAGGCCGCACCGGGCGGGGGCGGACGAGCCGCCGTCGGGTCGCTCCTCATCGACGTGGGCCGGCCCGGCGGTCAGGCCGACGAGGACCAGGCTCTCGCGAGGACGAAACCCCATGCGGTAGAAGGCGTACGCAATGACATCGGGCGGCCCGCCGGCCGAGATCGTCTGCATGCCGCCAGGCTGGCGCCACCCCGAGGGAGGCGACACCCTGCGGCGGGCACCCCTGTGGACACGCCCCGCCTGTGGACGTCACGAGGACGCCGTTGCGTCGTCTACTCCACGACCTCGCCCACCACGATTCGAGACGCGCCGGCGTCGCGCGCCCGTTCCCACGCCAGGAAGGTGCCGGTCTCGCTCAGGACCGCTCCGGCCAACCAGGCGGCCACCAGGGCGTCGTCCCCGAGTCCGAAGACCCACAGCAGCGCCTCGGGCATCAGGTCGATCGGCGAGATCAGGTACAGCAGGGCCAGAACGGACAGCACCAGCCGCGACCGGCGCAGGTACGGGTAGCTGCCGCGCATCCCCAGCACCAGCATCCTCGGCAGGGCGGCAAGCCGCTCCCCCACGCCTGGGGCCCCCTCCGCCCGAGCCCCGCGCACGGCCTCGAACAATGCCCTCGCCGCCGCCGTCCTGCGGATCGTGGTGGCCATCTCGGTCCCTCCCGTCCGGATCGGTCACCGACCCACCCGCCTCACAACGAGACGCCTCTCCCGGCTGTTCCTGACCTCGACGCGACCACCTCGCCGCGACCACCTCGCCGCGACCACCCCGGCGAGCACCGCGGCTCGACCACCGCTCTCCCGAAGACCCCACGTCGTGTGATGCCCGACACATTCTGCCGCTCCGTGTACGGGAACGCCCACCCGAGGGGTCCCGTCGGCAAGTGCTCCTGGGGGGAGGGCACTTGCCGAGCGGTGGGGATCTACCACGGGGAGGTCCCCACCGCTCCCCGGAAGGGCGCCGGCTCGACCGGGCGTGAAATGATGGCGCCGTGGCCCCCCGCCCTGTCGTGCCGCGGCCGATCGCCGGTCAGCGGACCATCGAGACCGGGGTGGCCGATCTGGTTCCCGATGACGACGGCCGGCGCGGCCAGCCGGAGATTGCCGATTACGTCCTCGCCTTCCGCAACCA
>CAYYCE010000421.1:0-3568 GCA_964469635.1 uncultured Kineosporiaceae bacterium | reverse complement strand
CCCCTACACCCCCGGCTTCCGGATCGTGCCCTACGGCGACCTCGAGACCGTCGAGGCCGCCATGGACGACGACACCGTCGCCGTGCTGCTCGAACCGATCCAGGGCGAGCGGGGGGTGGTCATCCCGCCACCCGGCTTCCTGACCGGCGTCCGCCGACTGTGCTCGGCGCACGGGGTGCTGATGCTCGCCGACGAGATCCAGTCCGGCCTGGGGCGCGCGGGGGCGACCTTCGCCTGCGACCTCGAGGACGTCGTCCCCGACGTCTACATCCTCGGCAAGGCGCTCGGCGGCGGGCTGGTGCCGGTCTCGGCGATCGCTGCCGACGACCACGTGATGGACGTGATCACCCCTGGCTCGCACGGCTCCACGTTCGGCGGCAACCCGCTGGCGGCCGCCGTGGGCCACGAGGTGGTCGCGATCCTGGACACCGGGGAGTACCAGGAACGGGCCCGCGCCCTGGGCACGGTGCTGGCCGACGGGCTGGCCGCCCTGCCGCCGGACCGAGTGCTCGCCGTCCGCAGCCGCGGCCTGTGGGCGGGCATCGATGTCGACCCGGCCTTCATGACCGGACGCCAGGTCTGCGAGAACCTGATGCAGCGCGGGGTCCTGGCCAAGGACGCCCACGGCTCGACGATCCGGCTGGCACCGCCGTTGGTGGTGACCGAGAAGGAGGTCACCATGCTGGTCGAGGCGCTCGCCGCCGTCCTGTCCGGACCACCCGGGGACTGACCCGCCCGTCGCGCACTGACCCACGCCGTCGCGCACTGTGATGGTCCTGCAGCGGCATCACGGTCCGGTGGCGCCATCACAGTGCGGCGGCGATTCGCAGTGTGCCGAGGGGGGGTTGACTCCGCCTGCTTTCCTGGTGGAGTGGTGGCTGTCGACCCTCGCGCGTCGCTGGCGGCGCGCCGCCCGGGGCATGCACTGCCCGGCCCCATGTACTACGACCCGGCGGTGTACGCCGCCGACCTTGCGCACATCTGGCACCGCGAGTGGGTGCTGGCCGGCCCCGAGTGCGAGGTCGCCGGCCCGGGCGACTACCTGACGTTGACCGTGGGCGCGCATCCGGTGCTCGTGGTCCGGGGGTTCGACGGGGTGCTGCGCGCGCTGCACAACCTCTGCCGCCACCGCGGTTCGCAACTGTGCGACCAGCCCTCGGGCAACACCCGGCGCAAGCTGGTCTGCCCCTATCACCAGTGGGTCTACGACCTCGACGGCACGCTGCGGCGCACCCGTGGCATGCCGGAGGACCTCGACCACGCCGAGCTGGGGCTGGGCCGGGTGCACTGCACCACCGTCGGCGGGCTGGTGTTCGTCTGCGTCGCCGACTCCCCGCCCGACCCGGCACCGCTGCGGGCCGTGGTCGAGCCGTACCTGGCCCCGTTCGATCTGACGAGCGCCCGCCTCGCCCATAGCGCGACGATCGTCGAGGCGGCCAACTGGAAGCTGGTGATGGAGAACAACCGGGAGTGCTACCACTGCCGGCTGGCCCATCCGCAGTTGTGCCGTACCTTCCCCGAGGCGCCGCTGCACTCCGGCGGGGCCAGCGAGGAGGAGGCCCGGGCCACCACCGAGCTCGTCGCCCGGTGCGAGGCGGCCGGGCTGCCCGGCGCCTTCGCCACCTCCCCGAATCACCAGTACCGGGTGATGCGCATGGCGCTGACCGACGGCGCGGAATCGATGACGATGGACGGCAAACCCGCTGTCGCGCAGCGGTTCGGCACGGCGTCCGCCCCGCTGCCGGCAGGCGACGTCGGGGACCTGCTGCTCTACCACTACCCCTCGACCTGGAACCACGTGATGGGCGACCACGCCGTGCTGTTCCGGATGCTGCCCGTCTCGCCCACCACCACCGAGCTGCGGACCATGTGGCTCGTCCCGGGCGACACCGTCGAGGGGATCGACTACGACCTCGACGCGCTGACCGAGGTGTGGCTGACCACCAACCTGCAGGACACCGCACTGGTCGAGCGCACCCAGCGCGGGGTGTCCTCGCCCGCCTTCCGCCCCGGCCCCTACGCCGAGGTCGAGGAGGAGGGAGTGATCCAATTCGTCGACTGGTACTGCCGGCTGCTGGACGAACGGCTGCCCGCCGGCCTCGGTGAGGAGGAGTGATGACGGACGACCCTCTGTTGCAGCCGTTCGCCCTGAAGCACCTGACGCTGCGCAACCGGGTGTTCTCGGCGGCCCACGAGCCGGCCTACTCCGAGGACGGCATGCCGAAGGACCGCTACCGGCTCTACCACGTCGAGAAGGCCCGGGGCGGGATCGGTCTGACGATGACCGCAGGCTCGGCCGTGGTCTCCCGGGACAGCCCGCCGGCGTTCGGCAACCTGCACGCCTACGACGACGCGATCGTGCCGTGGCTGCGGCGGCTCACCGACGACGTCCACTCCCACGGCACCGCCTGTATGATCCAACTGACCCACCTGGGCCGGCGGACGGGGTGGGGCACGGGCGACTGGCTGCCGGTGCTGGCGCCGTCCCCGGTCCGCGAACCGGCGCACCGGTCGATTCCGAAACAGGCCGAGGACTGGGATCTGGAGCGGATCGTCGCCGACTACGCCGACGCGGCCGAGCGGATGCGCGCCGGCGGCATGGACGGCGTCGAGATCGAGGGCTACGGCCACCTGCTGGACCAGTTCTGGTCGCCGCTGACCAACCGCCGCACGGACGAGTTCGGTGGCTCGCTGGAGAACCGGATCTCCTTGGTACAGAACGTGTTACGGGCGGTCCGCAAGCAGGTCGGCGACGACTTCGTGGTCGGGCTGCGGATGGCGGTCGACGAGCGTCTGCCGGGCGGGGTGGATGCCGACACCGGACTGCGGATCCTGGCGATCCTGGAGGCCGAGCACCTGATCGACTTCGTCAACGTGATCCGCGGCAACGTCGCCACCGAGGTCGACCTCACCGAGGTGATCCCGATCCACGGCATGCCCTCGGCCCCCCACCTGGAGTTCTGCCGGGGCGTCAAGGCGGCCACCGCGCTGCCGGTGCTCCACTCTGCCAAGATCGACGAGACCTCCACCGCCCGGTACGCGATCTCCGAGGGCATCCTCGACCTGGTGGGCATGACCCGGGCCCACATCGCCGACCCGCACATCGTGCGCAGACTGGTCGCGGGCCAGGAGGCCCGGATCCGGCCGTGCGTCGGAGCCACCTACTGCCTGGACCGGATCTACGAGGCCGGCGAGGCGCTGTGCATCCACAACGCGGCCACCAGCCGCGAGGCCACCATGCCGCACGACGTCCCGCGGGCCGAGCGCACCCGGAGGGTCGTCGTCGTGGGCGCGGGCCCGGCAGGGCTGGAGGCGGCGCGGGTCGCCGGCGAGCGCGGCCACGAGGTCGTCGTGCTGGAGGCCATGGGACGCCCGGGCGGCCAGTTGCTGCTGGCCGTCCGCAACCGCCGCCGCGGCGACCTGATCGGCATCGTGGACTGGCGCGTCGCCGAACTCGATCGGCTCGGGATCGAGGTGCGCTGCGACGTGCTCGCCGAGCGGGACGACGTCCTGGCCCTCGATCCCGACGTGGTGATCGTGGCCACCGGCGGGCTGGCCCGTCTTCCCG
>CAYYCE010000420.1:0-3568 GCA_964469635.1 uncultured Kineosporiaceae bacterium | reverse complement strand
CCGCTGATCGTGGGGTGCCGGGGCCGCGGGGCGGTCGAAGATCGGCAGCCGCATCCGACGAGAGGCGATGACCATCCCCGCCGACGAGGCCACGGTGCCGGCCAACAACGTCCAGCCGACCGCGGCCGAGGACAACCACGAGCGCGATCCGAGCGCCACGTAGACGACGCCCCCGAACCCGACGACGAGCAGGTAGCCCATCAGCGCGCCGGCCATCACCGCAGGTGGCGACCAGTTCTTCGCCATCCTCATGAGTGCCGGGGGGAGGCCGAAGGCCACGGCGGCCACCCCCGTGCCGACCAGGGCTCCGACCGTCGCCCGTGTCGAGACGGCCGTGGCCGCCACCACACAGACGGCCCCGGCGATCGCGATCGGGACGAGGGCGCCGGCCAGTAGCCACGTCGCCGGCGAAGCGTGTCGCGCCGGCGCGGTCCTCACGGCGACGCCCCGCCGCGACACCCCGCCACGACGACGACGGAGCTTGTGAAAAGAATCACGAGCGGGACCACCGGTTACCCAGCGTGTCCGGTCGGGCCGGTCATCCGGCCGTTACGCCGGCGGAGGGGACCGAGAGTGAGGGCCAGGGCGACGACGACGGCCGCCGCTCCCGCCGCCAACGCCGAGGACACCGGGACGAATGCCATCAGGGCGACTCCGAAGGCGGCGATCGCCGTCCAGACGTAGAAGATCAGGACGGCGCGGGCATGGCTGTGGCCCAGGCGCAGCAACCGGTGGTGCAGGTGGGACTTGTCGGGATGCCACGGCTTCTGACCGGCCCGGGTGCGCCGGATCACGGCCATCCCCAGGTCGATCAGAGGGACGGCGAGCACGGCGAGCGGAATCAGCAGCGGGAAGAACGCGGGCACGATCTGGGCCCGCGACAGGGCCGCCGGGTCGACCTTGCCGGTGATGGTGATGGTCGAGGAGGCCAACAGCAGTCCCAGCAGCATCGACCCGGAATCGCCCATGAACACCCGGGCCGGGTTGAAGTTGTGCGGCAGGAACCCCAGACAGACCCCGACCATGGCCGCGGTGACCATGGAGGCCAGCGATGAGAAGTCGTTCCGGCTCGCGTCGCGGGCCAGCAGGTAGGAGTAGACGAAGTAGGCCGAGCCGGCGATGCCGACGATCCCGGCCGCCAGGCCGTCCAGACCGTCGACGAAGTTCACGGCGTTGATGGTCACCACGACGACCAGCACGGTGACCACGAACAGCAGGCCGTAGGACGGGATGGTCACCCCGCCGACGGGCAGGAACAGCAGTTGGACGCCCTTCCAGGCCATCAGCCCGGCGGCCAGCGCCTGCCCGGCCAGCTTGGTCACCGCGTCCAGCGTCCACAGGTCGTCCGCGACCCCCAGACCGCAGACCACCGTGGCCCCCAGCAGCACCCCCCAGGGCGCACCGTCCGCGAACACCGGGCCCAGGAAGCTGGTCCGGCTGGCGACCACCATGGCGGCGGTGAACCCGGCGAGCATCGCCAACCCGCCCAGTCGCGGCACCGGGACCGAATGGACGTCACGATCGCGCACCGGGGTGATCGCCCCGACCCGCCGGGCCATCCGGCGCACCAGCGGCGTGGCCAGATAGGTCGTCGCCGCGGCGACCAACAGCACGAAGAGATAGGCGCGCATCGGGGGCGGCCTACCCGGTCGTCGCGTCGAGCAGCTCGGGCACGACCTCGCGCAACTCCTCGAGTCCCAGCGCCCCCGGGCGCAGCAGGACGGGCACGTCGGAGGTGACGTCGACGATCGTGGACGCCTCAGGCCGGTTCAGGGTGCCGGCGTCCAGGTAGACCTCGACGTCGTCCCCGAAGGCCTCGCGCACCTCGTGGCAGGACTGCGGCGGCGCCGCGCCGGGCGCACCGGCCCCCGTGACGGCCATCGGCCCGGTGTGGGTCAGCAGTTCGAGGGCCAGCGGGTGCAGCGGCATCCGGACGGCGACGGTGCCACCGGTGTGGCCGAGGTCCCAGTCCAGGGTGGGCTGGGCGTGACAGAGCAGGGTGAGCGGGCCCGGCCAGAACGCGCCGACCAGGTCGCGGGCGGCGTCGCCCAGCCTGGTCGCGATGCCGTCCAGGGTGCGGGTGTGGCCGATGAGCACCGGAGGCGCCTGGCGACGGCCGTGCCGCTTCAACCGGCGGACCTCGGTCACCGCATCGGGCGAGAAGGCGTCGCAACCGAGCCCGTAGGCGCTGTCGACCGGCAGGACGACCAGCGACCCCTCGCGCACCGACACCGCGGCCCGCTCCACGCCGCGCCGTCGTCCCGATGCCTCGGTGCAGTCGAAGCGATAGGCCACGGCAAGGAGTCTGCCACCTGCCGCGGGTCTCCCGCGCATCGCCGACCGGAGGCGCTACCGGCGTCGCGCGCTCAGCACCCGGTCGCGTCCGGCGAGGTCGGACAGGGTGCGCAGCCGTGACCACGGCCCGCCGTCGGCCAGGGCGTGGGTGGCCGGCCCCTGGACGTCGGCGTGCTCCATCAGCAGCAGGCCCCCGGGGCGCAACAGGGCTGCGGCCGCCTCGACGACGGCCCGGGGTACGTCGAGCCCGTCGTCCCCGCCGCCGTAGAGCGCCGCCGGGGGGTCGTGGTCGGCGACCTCGGCCTCGACCGGGACGGCGCCCGGGGGGATGTAGGGCGGGTTGGCCGTCACGACGTCCACCCGGTCGACCAGATCGGCCAGCACACCGCGCGGTCCGGCGGCGCCGCGCACATCACCCTCCCGCAGCTCGACCCGTTCTCCGGCAACGACTTCCGCCCGGTTCCGCGCCGCCCAGGCGAGCGGGGAGGGCTCGAGCTCCAGCGCGACCACCCGGGCCGTTGCGACCTCGTCGGCCACCGCCAGGGCGATCGCGCCGGAACCGGTGCACAGATCGACCACGAGCCCCGGGCGGTCGCCGAGCTCCCGGACGGCGGCCTCGACCAGCAACTCGCTCTCCGGGCGGGGCACGAACACGCCCGGGCCGACCGCCAGGTCGAGCCGGCGGAACGGGGCCCGGCCGGTCAGGTGCTGCAGCGGTGTGCGCGCCGCCCGGGCGGCCACCAGCCGGCGCCAGCGCTCCAGGGCCGGGCCCGGCAACCGGTCGCCCCGGGCCAGGCGCACCTGCAGCTCGCCCCTGTCGATCCCCAGCACGTGGGCCGCCAGCAGCTCGGCGTCCACCCGCGGCGAACCGACCCCGGCGGCCGCCAGCTCGCCGGCCGCCGCCCGGAGCAGCGACGGCAGGTCTTCGTCCGCCCTCACCCCTCGGCACCGGCCAACCTGGCCGCCTCGTCGGCGTCCAGACAGGACTGGATCACCGGGTCGAGGTCGCCGTCGAGCACGGCGTCCAGGTTGTGGGCCTTGTACCCGGTGCGGTGATCGGCGATCCGGTTCTCGGGGAAGTTGTAGGTGCGGATCCGCTCGCTGCGGTCGACGGTGCGCACCTGGGAGCGGCGCGCCGCCGAGGCCTCCTCGAGCGCGGTCTCGGCGGCCGCCCGGTGGAGCCGGGCCCGCAGGATCCGCAGCGCGGACTCCTTGTTCTGCAGCTGACTCTTCTCGTTCTGGCAGGTGACCACGATCCCGGTGGGCAGGTGGG
>CAYYCE010000419.1:0-3575 GCA_964469635.1 uncultured Kineosporiaceae bacterium | reverse complement strand
CGCGACGGCAAGCACCCCGAAGGCACGCCACTCCGATTCACCCATGAGGAGTGGCGTGCCTTCGTCGCGTCCGTGCGCGACGGGCAGTTCTCCGTCTGATCTCCGTCTGAGGGGAGCGGCCGGGGAGCGGCGCACGGCACACCGCCACGCGCACCGCAGCGTCCAACACCTAGCGTGACTGTTCGATAGCCTGCAGTAGTGACTCTCGCCCGAGCCGTGCGTGGCTATCGCCGACGGTGGGCCACCATCACCGCAGGAACGGTGGTGGGTGCCGTGGCTGCCCTCGGCTACACCGTGCTCACCCCGTCCAAGTACGAGGCCACCACCCAGTTGTTCGTCACCACGACCGCCCGCACCGCCGACGGTCAGGTGGCGCCCGACGCCGCAGCCTCCGCCGCCGACCGCGTCCGCAGCTACGCCCGACTCGCCTCCTCCGAGGCGGTTCTGAACGAGGTCATCGACGACCTCAAGCTCCCTGTCACCACCGCCGACCTGGCCGCCCAGATCCGGGCCAGCGCCGAGCCCGGAACCGTTCTCATCGACGTCCGGGCCCGCGACGCCTCCCCCTCCCAGGCCCGCGACATCGCCAACGCCGTCGGCGCGCACCTCCCGGCCGTCGTCCAACGCCTCGAGAGCAGCGCCGCGGACGGCGCCACCGAGGACCAGTTCGGAACCCTCGACGCCGCGATCGCCATCCGCGTCAGCAGCGAGGCCGTCGCCCCGACGGACCCCGCATCCCCCCGACTCGTCCTCGATCTGCTCATCGGTCTGCTCGGCGGCGCCGCCGTCGGGCTCGTCGCCGCCACCGGCCAGAACCTCGCCGACCGCCGGATCCGGACCCGCGCAGACATCGTCGACGCCACCGGGATCCCGGTGCTGGCCGAGATCCCCACAGCGCCCGGCCACCCGCTGGCGGCCTTCTCCGGATCCGAGCCCGCCGGTGCGGCCTACGCCGAGACCTACCGACGACTGCGCTCCCACCTCGGCCACCCGCCGTCCGGACGCAGCCGCGGCAGCATCGTCGTCGCCAGCACCTCCACCGGCGAGGGGCGCACCACCGTCGCCTGCAACCTCGCCCTGGCCCTCGCCCACAGCGGGATCGACGTCGTCCTGATCGACGCGGATCTGCACTCCGGCGCCGTGGCCACCGCCCTGGCCATGCCAGGCAGCCTGGGACTCACCTCGCTGCTGACCGGCGCGGCCCAACTCCCCTCGGTGCTTCGGCAGTGGCGGCCGGACTCGACGCTGCGGGTGATCACGGCCGGGCCGCCCGTGCCGAACCCGGGTGACCTGGTCGGCTCGCCGTCCATGACATCGCTCGTGCAGGCCTTCGTCGACAACGGGGTCACCGTCGTCCTGGACACCCCCGCCCTCGACACCGTCGCCGACGCCGCCGCACTGGCCCGCACCGGCGACTCGACGCTCCTCGTCGTCCGGGCCGGACGTACCCGCACCGACCGTCTCCAGGGCGCCGTCGCCGAACTCAGGGCACTCGGGACCTCGCTGCTCGGCATCGCGATGACGGACGCCGCCCGCCCGCGGGCCCGTCGCGCCGCCCAGCCGTCGCCGGATCGCGAAGGCGTACCAGTTGCGCCGGTGGAGGTCTCGTTCGGCACTCCCCCGACGGGGCCATCCGAGCCCACGACCGTGCCCGACCCCACGACCGTGCCCGAGCCGACGGCTGGGACCACATCGGCGGCGGCGCCCGTGGACGTTGCCGACATCCCGCACGACTCCCTCGCCGCCGTGGTCGACTCCCCGGTCGACACGCCCGCACCACCACCGCAGGCGCCGCCGCTGCCGCAGACACCGCAGGTACCACCGCTGCCGCAGGCACCGCCGCTGCCGGCGAGCGAGCTTCCGCCACCGATCCCCCCGCAGATGCCGGCTCCGATGCTCGAACCGGAGCCTCCGCTGCCGGTCTTCGACACCGAGGCGCCCGACGGCGAGCAGGTCAGCTGGTTCTCCTTCCCACCCCGGGACCAGGCCCCCACCGCGGCCCCGGTCGGCGCCGAGCTTCCCCGGGAGGACGATCGCTCCGAGGCACGGCTGGGAGCCGACGACCTGGCGATCGAGGTCCCGCAGGCCGGCCAGTTCGACGCCGAACAGTTCACGGCCGGACAGTTCGCCGAATTCGATTCCGGCCAAGCCGGTTTCGCCGAGCTGACCGTCCGCTATCCCGAAGCTGAGTATTCGAACCCACCAAGCGGCGAGGGCGCAGGGTTCGACCAGGGAACGGAGTTCGACCAGGGAAGGGAGTTCGAGCAGCAGGCCGGATTCGAGCGGCAGCAGCAGACCGGATTCGGCGACCTCGAGTACTCGCATGACGGCTACTCCGACAGCGACTACGCCGACGACGGGGACGGCACCGGCGGCGGCTACGCCGACGACTGGCCCCCGGAGCCGGCTCCCCGCGACCCGTTGACCGACACCAATCCCACGGGCTTCGCACCGGTTCGGGCGGCGTCCGGCAACCCGATGTTCGACCGGGGCCAGTCCTTCCCGGACCATCCCGCCGTCCCCCAGCAGGCCCCCGCCGCCGAAGCAGCCCCGCATCTCGACCGCGCCCCGGACACAGCCCCGACCGCGGCGCCCATGCTCCCCAAGCCCCCCAAGCCCCCCTCGCACGGCCAGTCCTACTCCTACCGCTACGAACCCGAGGTGATGCCCGAGGCCCCGCCTAGTTCGCGGGACCAGGGCGCCTCGGCCGGTCAAGCCTCGTGGGAGTCCCAGTGGCAGGAGGCCCCCTACCCCGGCCCGGAGTTCCCGCCGCCCGTACCGCAGCAACCCTCGTTCCCGGTCGAGCGGCGTCCGGGGACCTACATTCCCGACCCCTCCGGCTACGGTCAGCAGTTCACCGAGGGACAGATGGACGCCTGGCCGGAACCCACCTCCGAGGCTCCCCCGCAGCCCCCCGCGCAGGAGCCGGAGCCCCAGCCGCAGTGGCCCCAGGCGCCGGACTACCCGTCACCACCGCCGGAGCCCGCCGAACCCCCGGGGATCGCCCCCGGCATGAGCCTGAACTCCGTCCGGGCCACCCAGATCACTCCGGGCAAGCGCCGCCGCTAGGCGCGGACGAGGTGCTCCAGGTACCACTTGTAGGTGTCCTGGATCCCGAGCAGTTTGCGCGGCGTCCCGTCGGGCTTGGAGGGGTCCTGGTCGATCTCGCCGAACCAGCCCACGACGTCCGCGACCAGCTCCGCCAGCTCCCGGATCGCGATGTCCTGTCCGGTGCCGACGTTGATGGTCTCCGGGGAGTCGTAGTGGTCCAGCAGGAACAGCAGCGCCTCGGCCAAGTCGTCGACGTGCAGGAACTCCCGCCGAGGCGTCCCTGTCCCCCACAGCGTCACCGAGTCCGCTCGAGTCGCCTTCGCCTCGTGGAAGCGGCGGATCATCGCCGGCAGCACGTGCGAAGTAGTCGGGTCGAAGTTGTCCATCGGTCCGTAGAGGTTGGTCGGCATCGCCGAGATGTAGTGCACGCCGAACTGCCGCCGCAGCGCCTGCACCTGCAGGATCCCGGCGATCTTGGCGATCGCGTAGCCGTCGTTCGTCGGCTCCAGCGCGCCGGTGAGCAG
>CAYYCE010000418.1:0-3585 GCA_964469635.1 uncultured Kineosporiaceae bacterium | reverse complement strand
TTGTCGCCTGGCACGACGAGCACATCGTCTCGGTGCCTGAGCCCCCCGGCAGCCAACCAGGCGCCGACGTCTTCATCCGCGTCAGCGACATTTCCGACCTGTCGAATCCCGTCGTGACGACGCTGCCGGCCTGTCCGCGGTCGGTGCCGTCGCGCGCCTCGGGAACCCGTGCGGAACCGGTCACCAGCGACATGTCCACGCCCCTACGTCTCGATCTCGACCAGCATCCGGCCCCCCGGCGCCACCCCCGAGTGACGACCGAAATATACGCAACGTGCTCATCACGGATGGACGTTTTGGGTAAATCAAGGGTTTCTCAAGCGAATGCACACGATGGGCGATCCAAAACGGTCGCCAGAGTAAACGTACAACTACGTAGAGTGATACCGCCTAGCGGCGGGCGTCCCGTCGTCGGCGGCGCTCTGACAGGCTGGCCCCATGGCCGGGGGGATGGCGGGCGAGGCCACCGGGCGACTGTTCCTGGCGGGTTTCCGTCGGCACGCGAGCTACCGGATGGCGACGGCGGCAGGCGCCTTCACCAACACCGTCTTCGGCCTCGTCAGGGCCGCCATCCTCGCCGGGGCGGTGGCCACGACCGCCTCGGCCACCGTGGGCGGGTACAGCTCCGGTGAGGTGATCACCTACGCGTGGCTGAGCCAGGCCCTGATCGCACCCGTCCACGTATTCCAGTGGAACGAACTGGCGGCGCGCGTGCGCACCGGAGAGATCGCGATCGATCTGGCCCGCCCGGTGGACGTCCAGCTGGCCTGGCTGGCCGCCGATCTCGGCCGGGCCGCCTACAGCCTGATCCCGCGCGGGCTGCCGCCCCTGCTCGTCGGTGCCCTGACCGCCGGCCTCGTGCTGCCCGGCTCGCCGCTGCCCTACCTGCTGGGACTCCTCTCCACCGTCCTGGCGGTCGTCATCTCCTTCGCCTGCCGGTTCGCGGTGAACCTGGCGGCCTTCTGGCTGATCGAGATCCGCGGTGTCGTCGGCAGCTACGTGGCGATCTCCAATGTGTTGTGCGGACTGCTGGTGCCGCTGTCCTGGTTCCCGTCGTGGCTGCACACCGCAGCGACCTGGACCCCGTTCCCCTCCATGCTCCAGGCGCCCCTGGACATCCTCACCGCCCGCGCGAGCGGGCCGCAGGCCCTCGTCGTCCTCGGTGTCCAACTGGCCTGGACGACGGCCGCCTTGGCCGGCGGGCGACTGCTGCTGCACCGGGCGACCCGCAAGCTGGTGGTGCAGGGTGGCTGACCCGGGCCCGGCCTCGCCCTACCGGGCCATCCTGGGCTCCAGGCTGCGATCGCAGCTGCAGTACCGGACCTCGTTCGGCTTCGATCTGCTCAACAGCCTGGCCTTCGGGGCCCTGGAACTCCTCGAGGTGTACCTGATCTTCCACAACGTGCGGCGACTCGGCGGGCTCGACTGGCCCGCCTCACTGCTCGTCTTCGCTCTGGCCAGAACGGGTTTCGCCCTGGGTGACCTGGTCGTCGGTCACATCGACACCGTTCCCCAGTACGTGCGCGCCGGCACCCTCGACACCCTGATGCTGCGGCCGCTGCCGGTTCTCGCCCAACTGGTGACGGGCGACGTGCACCTGCGTCGGGTCGGACGGACGGTGCTCTACCTGGTGGTGCTGGCCGTCACGATCCCACGGCTGCCTATCGACTGGACGCCGGCGCGCGTCGCGCTGGTCCCGGCCACCCTGGTCGGCGGCGGCCTGATCTTCTCCGCGATCTTCGTGATCGCCGGGGCCAGCCAGTTCCGACTGCTGGACGGCGGCGAGTTCGCCAACGCCTTCACCTACGGCGGCGGCTACGTCTCGTCATACTCGGCCGCGGTGCTCCCGGCACCGGTTCGGGCCTTCTTCACCGCCGTGGTCCCGGCCACCTTCGTGGGATACCTGCCGGCCCTGGCCCTGCTCGGCCGCGACGGGCCTCCGGGCCTGCCGGGGTGGCTCGGCTGGCTCACCCCCGTGGTCGGGCTGGCCAGTTGGGGGGTGGCGCTCACCCTGTGGCGCGCCGGGATCCGGCACTACCAGGGAGGTGGCGGATGAGCCCGGCAAGGACCGTCGTCGAGGTCGACCGTCTGGTGCGCGAGTTCGGCAGGCGGCGGCTACTGCGCCGTGACCGGGACGTCGTCCGCGCGGTGAACGACATCAGCTTCACCATCGCGCAGGGCGAGTCGGTCGGCTACATCGGGGCCAACGGGGCCGGCAAGTCGACCACCATCAAGATGCTCACCGGGATCCTGACCCCGACGTCGGGCAGTGCGCGCACCTGCGGACTGGATCCGATCCGCCGACGCCGCGACGTCGCCCGTCGCCTCGGGGTGGTCTTCGGCCAACGCTCCCAGCTGTGGTGGGACCTCCCGTTGGCGGAGTCGTTCGCGATCCTGGCGGCGATCCACCGGTTACCCACCCGCCGCGCCCGGGCCCGCCGCGACGAGCTCGTCGAGCGGTTGGGACTGGGGGACTTCCTCGCCCGGCCGGTCCGACAGCTCTCGCTCGGGGAACGGATGAGGGGTGAGTTGGCCGCCGCCCTGCTGCACGAGCCCGAACTGCTCATCCTCGACGAGCCGACGGTCGGCCTGGACGTGGTCAGCAAGGAGCGGCTGCGGGTCTTCCTGCGCGAGGAGAACGCCGCCCACCGGCGCACCATGATGCTCACCACCCACGACATGGACGACGTCGAGCGGCTGTGCGAGCGGTTGCTGGTCGTCGACCACGGACGGCTGGTCTACGACGGCGACCAGGCCGGGCTCGTGAGCCGGGTCGGCGCCCGCCGGATCCTCGTGCTCGACCTGGCCGAGCCCCGGATGTCGCTGGCGCCGGCGGTCGCCCGGCTCGACGTCCAGCTGCTCGAGACCGAGGGTGGGGGGTTGCGACACCGGATCGCCTTCGCCCCGGGCCATCTCGGCGCGGCCCAGATCCTGGCCCAGGTCGCCGAGCAGGTCGAGGTCCGGGACCTGAGCATCGTCGAACCCGACATCGAGGATGTCGTCCGCCGCCTCTACGCGAGTTCCCCCGGCGGTCGGCCCGGCTGAGGAGCACCGGCACGGCGGGGAACCCTGCCCGGACGACGGTGCGGCCCGGTCCGAGATGTCCGGACCGGGCCGCACCGGGTGCAGTCGCGTGGATCAGGCCGAGGGGCTGGGCGCGGTCGAGCCGTCGCCCGAAGGCGCCTCGCCCGAGCGCGCGTGGTCCGACGCGGGAGCACCGGCGGGTGCCGGGTCCCCCTTGCCCATGCCGTCCTCGAGCCCGGTCACCGTGAAGTTCTCGTCGAGCTTGACGGTGACCTCGGTGCCGTCGGCCTTGGTCATGTGGGCCTCGTAGGTGGCGTCCCCGGCGTCCGTCTCGACCCGGTACACCGTCCCGCCGGACACTGCATCGAGGGCGGCGGCCTTGACCTTGGCGGCGTCTTCGGTGCTCAGTGACTTCTCGTCGTCGCGCACGGGAGAGGAACGGTGCCGATCCGGTCGGGACTGCGCGTCGTCCGCAGGAGCGCCGGACCCCGACCGGGTCTGTGCCCCGGTCGAGGCGCTGCTCGATGGTGTGGCGGTCGACGTGGTGTCCGCCGAGGCCGA
>CAYYCE010000417.1:0-3593 GCA_964469635.1 uncultured Kineosporiaceae bacterium | reverse complement strand
GCTCGGTGGTGACCTCCTGCAGGATCAGATCCATCGGGAACAGCGGTGCGAAGTCGTCGGGTCCGGCCGGCTGCCCGGTGCCCGGGTGCAGCGCGGGCGGCGGCGGCGCCGGCAGGTCGGGGACGATGTTGTACCAACGGGTGGGCATCTCGGACTCGTCGAGAACCACCTTGTGACGCAGACCCTGGGCCACTGTTCTTCTCCTCTGCCGCGCTGGCGATGTCGTCGACAGGCTAGTCGGTGCTCCGGCGCCGCCGGAATCGCTCCTCGGCCATGGGCCGCCCGGCCGGGACCCGAGCTCAGCGGACGTCGGCGAGAACCTCCTCGAGGCTGCGGCGGCGCGACCGGGCGGCGTGCGCCGTGGCCTGCGCCCTGGTCAGCCAGTGCCGGGCCGGGACGTCGGCGGCCTCGGTCAGCAGCGCGTGCCGCTGCGCCCAGGCGTCCGCCTCGGAGGCGAGGAGGCCGAGCACGCCCACGGCATCGGCCTCCAGCAGCCGGTGCAGCACGAAGGCCCGCTCGCCGATCCGCACCCCCAGACCCAGGTGGCGCGCGCAGCGGACCAGGTCGCCGCGGGTGAGCACGATCCCGCTCCGCACCGGGGTGAGCACGGCGCGGACGAAGGCCTCCACCCCGTCGTCGGGCTCGGGCAGCTCGGGCACCGACGCCAGATGGGCCGGTGTGGCCGTCGGCGGGTCCACCTCGGCCGCCTCCATCAGCAACGTCTCGGTGAGCAGGGCCGCCCAGTCGGCGTGATGGGGCGCCCCGGCGGCCGCCACCGCGGCGGCGTAGACCGGCACCCAGGTCAGCAGGTGCTCCCACAGCAGGGTGGCCCGGGCGCGGCGACGCAGCAGCCGACGGGCCGGGTCCCGCTCGCCGTCCTCGGCCTCGCTCAGACGGGCGTACAGGCCCAGCAGCGCCGCCAGGTGGTCCGGCTCGGCGGGCACCTCGTGGCCGAGGGCGTGCCACAGACCGCCGATCCTCGATGCCGCCTCGCCCCCGAGCATGCCCTCGGGACCCAGGTAGATCGCGGCGTACGGCAACAGGTCGACGGTGAACAGCCCGCGGTGTCCGCCCGCCGCGGGCCAGCCGGCGAGCTCCAGTCCGGCGGCGACGCCCCGGTGGGCCTCATCCGGGGCCTCGCAGAGGACGCCGAGGGCCCGGAACACCTCGACCCGGGGGGGACCGGCGCTCACGGCCGCCCCTGCGGGGTCCGGTCGGCGGCCTCGCCGGGCGTCTCGGCCGGGATCCGGAACGCCTCCGGCCCCGGCTTGAGCGGGCGCATGAGCCAGTAGGGGCGGCGCGTGCCGTCCGGCGAGACCGCCCGGGCGGAGCGGGTCCTGGTCAGCCAGCGCAGGTAGACCTTGTGCGCCAGCTCCGTGTCGACCACGACGTCGCCGTAGGCGTCGCCCGGTTCGGCCCTCGTCACCCGCACCGCCTGGTGCCAGCAGTGCATTCCGGAGATCGGGTCGGGGTGCACCGGGAAGGTGAGGTTCTGGTGCACCCCGACGTCGGTCCACCAGATCCGGGAGGTGTCCGGGTCGGCCGAGTCGTACGGTCTGACACCGCTGAGGCGGGACAGGCTCCACGACGAGCCGTCTCGGGCCAGGTCGACCGTCGAGGAGGTCTGGCCACCGACCGTGTGGGTCTCCTGCTTGGGCTTCCAGCGGCCCATGTGGTGGCTGCACGCGACCACGCCCGGACGGATGCCCTCGGTGACCCACGCCTTGGCGACGAAGTGGCCGATCTCGGTGGCCACGCGCACCAGGTCCCCGGTGCGGACCCCGAGGGGGCGGGCGTCGTCCGGGTGCAGCCACAACGGGTTGGAGTGCGACAACTCGTTGAGCCACTTGGAGTTCGCGCTGCGGGTGTGGATCTGGGTGGGCAGCCGGAAGGTCGAGATGAGCACCTTCTCGTCCGGGGCGAGCTCGTCGGGATGGACGTGGCTGCGCTGGTAGGTGGGCACCGCCAGCTCCGGCCAGCCCCAGGCGGCGACCGTGCTCGAGTAGAACTCCAGCAGACCGCTCGGGGTCGGGAACCCGCGCTTGGCCACGCCGTCCACGCTCACCCCGACCGGACGGCGTCCGGCGGCGTCCTCGACCGGCCCACCGACCGGGGCGAGGTTGACCGGGGCGGGTTTGGGCGCCGAGGTGTAGATCCGGCCCAGGTCGGTGGTCACGGCGCCGTCCAGCTCCGTGGGCGCCACGGCCTGTTCGAAGACCTGCCCGACGTGATCGGTCACCTCGAAGGCGCCGTAGCGACGCATGTACTGCAGCGGCGTCAGACCCTCGGCAGCGGCCGCCTCCGGCAGCCCCGGCACCGAGTTGTCGAAGATCCACCCGTAGTAGTCGTCGACGGTCATCCTCTCGCCCGGGCGGTCCGGCGCCTCGTGGTACCGGCGGATCCCGAGCGAGCCGTCCGGGTCGATCCGCCATGACAGCTCGGTCCAGAACTCGTTCTCCTCCCACACCTCGCCCGGGTTGACCTCGCGGGTGTCGGACACCTTCTGGCCCAGGCGTTCCCGCGCCGCGCGCAACACCGGTTGACGGAAGCCCACCCACTGCCCGTCGTACTGCTCGTAGGAGTGGATGTCGTGGCGTTCGCTCGCCAGGCCCATCGGCAGCACATAGTCGGCCAGGTACGCGGTCTCGTTCCAGGTCGGGGTGAGCGCGACGTGCAGCCCGATGAGGTTCTCGTCGCTGAGGACCTCCACCCAGCTCATGCCGTCCGGGTTCGTCCAGACCGGGTTGTAGACCCGGGTGAAGTAGACGTCGACGGTGCCGCGGCCCTCCTTCAGGAAGTGCGGCAGCAGGAACGAGAGTTCGTTCATGGCCAGCGGGTACTCGATCGGCCAGGTGAGCTCGTTCCACTGGTGCGGGTGCGGCGGCAGATACGGAGGCCGCGGCACGAACTTGGTCCACGCGTTCGGGTACAGCCCACCCTCGGTGGCCACGGCGCCCGTCAATGCGTTGAGCAGGAACAGGGTGCGTGAGACCTGCCAGCCGCCGAGGTTACCCGCCGCGGCCGAGCGCCAGTTGTGCGTGGACAGCCGGGTGCCCGCCCCGGCGACCAGCCGGGCCACCTCCTCGATCACCGCGGCGTCCACCCCGGACTCGGCGGCGGCGAACTCGACGGTGTACTCGGCGTACAACTGCCCGAGCACCTCCTCGAACACCTCGAAGGTCGCCGGCCGGTCCGGGTGTTCGGCGACCAGGTACTCCCTCCAGTTCCACCAGCGGCGGACGAACTCGCGGTCGTATCCCCTGGTGACGATGAGGTGTCTGGCGACGGCCAACATGATCGCGGCCTCGGACCCGGGCACCGGCGAGAGCCAGTGGTCGGCGTGCGTGGCCGTGTTGGACAGCCGGGTGTCCAGCACGACCACCTTGGCGCCGTTGGCCTTCGCCTCCATGATCCGCTGTGCATGGGGGTTGAAGTAGTGCCCGGTCTCCAGGTGCGCGCTGATCAGCAGGATCACCTTGGCGCCCGCATGATCGGGGGACGGCCGGTCGATCCCGGTCCAGTAGTGATAGCCGGCGCGGGCCCCGGAGGAGCAGACGTTGGTGTGCGAGTTGTGCCCGTCGACGCCCCAGGAG
>CAYYCE010000416.1:0-3596 GCA_964469635.1 uncultured Kineosporiaceae bacterium | reverse complement strand
CGCGGCCGAGGTCGGGTGGAACTCCCCGGCCCGCAAGCGGCAGTTCGTGCGCGCCGTCCTGACCTCGGACCCCGGCGGCCCCGGCGTGCGTCCGGTCGGGGCCCAGGGCTCGCACCTGGTGGCCGACCTCGCCGAGGCGACCTGCCTGGCCGTGGTGCCCGAGGCCGTGACCCGGGTCGAGCCGGGCATGGAGCTGGTCTGTCTCCTGCTGGAGGGTGAGGCGCCGTGAGTGAGTTCACCCACCTCGACGGGCGGGGCCGGGCGCGGATGGTGGACGTCTCGGCCAAGGACGTCACCGCGCGCGAGGCGAGCGCCGCCGGCCGGGTGCTGTGCTCGCCCGCCGTTCTCGCGCTGCTGCGTGGTGAGGGCGTGCCCAAGGGGGATGCGCTCGCGGTCGCCCGGATCGCCGGACTGCAGGCGGCCAAGCGCACTCCCGACCTGGTGCCCTTGGCGCATCCGATTGCGGTGCACGGGGTTTCGGTCGACCTGACGGTGGCCGACGACGGCGTGGACATCACCGCGACGGTGCGCACCGCCGACCGGACCGGGGTCGAGATGGAGGCGTTGACGTGCGTGGCGGTGGCCGCGCTGGCCCTGATCGACATGATCAAGGCGGTGGACCGGCGGGCCCGGATCACCGACGTCCGGGTGACCGCCAAGCGGGGCGGCCGCTCGGGGGACTGGACGTTCGAATGACCGCCCCCGATCACCCGGAAGGCGGGTGGACCCCGCGGGCGCTGGTGGTCACGGCCTCGAACCGGGCGGCCGCCGGGGTCTACGAGGACCGGGGCGGCCCGATCCTCGCGGGTGGGCTGCGTGAGCTGGGTTTCCAGGTCGACGGGCCGGTCGTCGTCCCGGACGGCGACCCGGTCGAGGCGGCACTGCGCGGTGCGGTCGCCGCCGGGTACGCGGTGGTGCTGACCACCGGCGGTACTGGGCTCTCGCCGACCGATCGCACCCCCGAGGCGACCCGCGCCGTCATCGACCGGGAGGTGCCCGGACTGGCGGAGGCCATCAGGGCACAGGGGGTCTCGGCGGGGATCGCCACGGCGTCGCTGTCGCGGGGGATCGCCGGTCTGGCGGCGTCCACCCTGATCGTCAACCTGCCCGGCTCGCCCGGGGGGTGCAGGGACGGCATCGCCGTGTTACGCGCCGTCCTGCCCCACGCGGTGGACCAGGTGCGCGGTGGTGATCACCCGTCCTCGCGGGTGCCGGGTGAGTGAGCGGGCGCGACGCCCGGAGGACGCCCGAAGGAGCGGCGGGTGTCCGCGGGGTGCCACACTGCTCCCGTGACCCACACATTCGGGGTCCGGTGAGGTAGTCGTGGACCTACCTCCGGGGACTCGTCGGGCGTGGCCGGTGGAGCTGCGCGAGGGGCCGCTGGCCCTGCGCCCGCTCCGGCTGCGTGACGCCAAGCGATGGCGTGCCGTGCGGGCGGCCAACGCCGCCTGGCTGGCCCCGTGGGAGGCGACCCATCCGGACCGGGCCTCCTCGCCGAGCTTCCACCAGATGGTCCGCGGTTTCAGCAGGGAGGCCCGCGCGGGACGGATGCTGCCGTTCGCGGTGCTGCTCGACGGCGAACTGGTGGGGCAGTTGACGGTCGCCGGGATCACCTGGGGGTCGCTGCGCTCGGCCCACATCGGCTACTGGATCGATCATCGGCTCGCGGGCCGGGGCCTGATCCCCACGGCGGTGGCGATGGCCACGGACCATTGCTTCTTCGTGATGGGGCTGCACCGGGTCGAGGTGAACATCCGGCCGGAGAACCGGGCGAGTCTGCGGGTGGCGCACAAGCTCGGATTCCGGCCCGAGGGGGTCCGGAAGCGGTTCCTGCACATCGACGGTGCCTGGCGTGATCATGCGACGTTCGCCCTTGCGGTCGAGGACGTCCCCGGAGGGCTGTTGGCGCGGTGGCGGAGCCTCGTTGCCGATCTGAGTGGTCCCGATTCGTACGGATATGCGAAGCTTGACGCTACGCTATCGCCCCTTGTTTCACACCAGTCACATCAGTTACCACCAGACTCTGCAGCGACACACCGCTGACGGTGCGTGAGCCGTGGTTGCGCGGCGCCTACCGTTCGTGGTGTGCAGCCCAGCTCCCTTGTCTTCGTAGCGATCATCGCGGGCTGGGCGGCCTACTTGCTGCCACTCTGGGTATCCAGACGTGACGTTATGTCACATTCGTGGGGCGGCGATCGTGACTCCGAGCAGATGCGGCTGCTGCCGAGGCGGGAGGCCCGGGGCACGGGCACGGCGGGACCCTCGACCGCCCCGCTGTTGAAGACCCCCGTCGCGCCGTCACCGAGCGTGACTCCTCGGGTGGAGGCATCTCGGGCCGATGCGCCGACGATCGCAGCCGGTCGTGGGCCCGGTCTGGTGCGCCGTCCCGTCCGGACCATCCGCCGGGAGCGCCGCACTGCCGCCGTGCGACGGGCACGGGTTCTGGGAACCCTGGCCGTGGTCGCGCTGACCTCCTGGGCCGTGGTGGCCCTGCCCGGCGTGCCGGCGTGGACGGCGGTGCCGGCCACCGGCCTGCTCGTGGCCGACCTGGTGCTGCTGGTGGTCACCGGACGGCGCCGTGTGGCGCGGCGCCGGGCCGCGGCCCGCCGGACCGTGCTGACGGTGGCGGCCGCCCAGCGCCGGGCCGCCCGCCCCGCCGCGCCTGTCGTCCCGGGGCTCGTCGGCCAGGCGAGCGCGCCGGCGTCCGAATCGCTGGACCTCGATCGGGCGGCCCGGGCGGGTGCCGCCGGGACGCCCGCGCGGTCCGAGACCTCGACGTCCGAGGGGACCTGGCGGGAGACCTGGACCCCGGTTCCCGTGCCGCGGCCGACCTATCTGCTCAAGCCCGTGGTGCCGCGCCCCGATGTCGGGCCGCTCGAGACCGACTTCACCGGACCGGGCGGCGCCGGTGAGGCATCTCCGGCATCGGCATCGGCTCCCGAACCGTCACCATCACCCGGCGCTCTGGCCGCGCCGACGCCTGCGTCCGGTGAGGTCGCGCCCGACGACGAGCCGTCCGAGGCGGTCACGCCGCAGGAGCAGGTTCCGGAGCACTCCTGGGCCGACGAACTGGACGACGTCCTGGCCCGCCGTCGCGCGGTCAACGGCTGACCTGGGTCGGCCCCGGGGCTGTTCGTGGCCCCGGGGAGTCCCCGTCCGTGATCGGCGCCAGATCGCAGGATTCACCCCTCGACCGGGTCGGTACAGCGATCTCAGGGTGACCCTGGCGGTGGGCGTGGAACGGTTCGGGCTCGGTTCGCGCGGGTGCTAATCTGTGCGGGCCTTGGGGCTGTGGCGCAGTCTGGTAGCGCACCTCGTTCGCATCGAGGGGGTCAGGGGTTCAAATCCCCTCAGCTCCACCCAATGCAAGACCCAAACTAGCAGGTCAGTGGCCCTTTTCGGGAGATCCGGGCAGCGCCATCTTGATCATCCGTCCCGGATCCGTCCCGCGAGGCTCCTTGTTGTCTTGACCTGAGGCGTGGTGTTGGCACGTGCTGGGAGGTGGCGCGTACGCGGATCAAGGTCACGGTCGGCGGGTGCGCATCTACGGGCACAGACAGGTCTGACAATCAGCCAGGAGTCGAGGCACGAATCTT
>CAYYCE010000415.1:0-3601 GCA_964469635.1 uncultured Kineosporiaceae bacterium | reverse complement strand
AACGTGACGTCGCGCCCGCGCGGCGAGTGCTGTGTGACGTCGTGCCCGCGGGCGGTGACACCATTGCCGCTCGGTGCCGCCTCGGCCGGTGACGCGCCGCCACCGGTGGCGGCGACCGCGCCGTAGCCCAGGCCCGAGGCCCACAGTCCGCACAGCGCCTGGTTGACCGATGCGGCATCGCCCAGCTTGGGGTGGTTGGTGTACAGCGCCAGAACGTCGTCGTGCACCGAGCCCAGCACGTCCTCGGCGAAACCGTGGAGCGCCTTCTTCGGGCCGACCTCGATGAACACCCGGGCGCCCGCGGCGTAGAGCGTCTGCAACCCCTTGACGAACTGCACCGGGGAGGCGACCTGCTTGCCGAGCACGTCGAGCATGTCCTCGGACGTGGCGGCGTCCGGATAGAACTCGCCGGTCACGTTGGCGACGATCGGCCGGGACGGCGGCTGCACGTTCAGCCGGCGCAGGCTCTCCACCAGCGGAATGCTCGCCGGAGCCACGATCGAGGTGTGGAAGGCGTGGCTGACCGGGATCAGCATCGCGTTGATGCCCCGCTCGGCGAACTTCGCGACGGCCTGCTCCACGGCCGCGGAGGCACCGCCGACCACGGCCTGCCTCATGCTGTTGATGTTGGCGATGACGACGTACCCTCCGGCCGCCGTGACCTCCTCCACGACCTGCTCGATCTCGGCGAGCGGGCCGAAGACCGCGGCCATCTTCCCGTTGTCCTCCAGGGACAGCGTGGCCATCTCCCGGCCGCGGGCGCTGACCGCCTCGAGGGCCGCCTCGAAGGTGAGACACCCGGCCGCCACCAGGGCGCCGTACTCCCCGAGGCTGTGCCCCATCACCATGTCGGGCTCGACGCCGTACTGGGCGAGGACCGATTGCATCGACAGGTCGGTCGCCAGCACCGCCGGCTGGGTGATCTCGGTCTGCCGCAACTGCTTCTCGAGACTCTGGACCGCGGCCGGGTCGTCGCCGTCGATGAAGATGTAGGAGGACAGCGGCCGGCCGAGCAGCGGCGTCATCACGGCGTCGGCCCGATCGAACGTCTGGGCCACAACGGGTTCGAGGGAGCGCAGCTCGCTCAGCATGTTGGCGTACTGCGACCCCTGGCCGGTGTAGAGGAAGGCGATCTTCGGTGCCGGGCCGCGCCCCACGAAGACCCCCTGCGAGCGCAGCATGCGCCACAGCGCGGCGGCCGCCGGGGCGCCCTTGGACGCCGTGGTCTCGAACGCGGTCAGCGTCTTGGCGATCTTGCCGGCCAGGTCCTCGGCGTCGGCGTAGTCGATCGCGACCCGGACGGCGGCACCGGCCAGTGTCGGGTCGGGCGCCACGGGCGGCGCCGCAGCCACACCGGTTCCCGACTGCGCGGCGGCCAGGTGCTCACGCAACTGCGCCACGACGATGGCGTCGTCGGCCCCGCCGACGACCAGGGCGCCCCGCAGCGGCGGCCGGCCGGGCGCGGCCGATGGGGCCGCGGAGGCCGTGACCGGCTGGGACGACGGCACCTCGGCCCCGGCGTACGCCCTCGGCTCATTCCGGAACCGGCCGGGCACGTACTCCTCGAGGACGGCGTGGAAGTTGGTGCCGCCGAAGCCGAACGCGCTCACGCCGCCGCGCCGGACGTCGCCGGGGGCCGGGGCGGGCCACTCCCGCAGTTCGGTGTTCACCCTGAACGGCACGGCGTTCCAGTCGACGTTCGGGTTGGGATCGTTGAAGTTCAGCGACGGCGCGATCAGCTTCTCGTGCAGGCTGCGCGCCAGCTTGAACAACCCGGCGGTGCCGGCTGCCGCCTTGAGGTGGCCGATGTTCGACTTCACCGAGCCGAGGGCGATCGACCCGGGCGCCGCATCGGTCTCCCCGAGAATCGCGGACAGGCTGTTCAGCTCGGCGGCGTCGCCGACCCGGGTCGAGGTGCCGTGGGCCTCCATCGCCCCGGCCGAGGCGGGGCTCTGCCCCGCCATGGCCCACGCCCGCCGCACGGCCAGCTGCTGGCCGACGGGGTTGGGCGCAGTGATCCCCTTGCCCTTGCCGTCGCTGGAGCCCGCCAGGCCGGTGAGGACCGCGTAGATCCGCCGGCCGGCCTTCTCGGCGTCCTCGAGGCGCTGCAGCACGAACAGCGCCGCTCCCTCGCCCATGACGAAGCCGTTGGCCCCGGCGTCGAACGGCCGGGTACCGTCGGCCGACAGCGCCCCGATCTTGCAGAACTTCACGAAGGCCGAGATCCCCATGTTGCGGTCGACGCCGCCGGTGATCACCGCGTCGTAGTGGCCCTCGACCAGACCGTCGACGGCCGCCGACATGGCTGCCAGGCCGGAGGCGCACGCGGCGTCGGTGGTGAAGTTCGGGCCACGGAAGTTGAACAGGTTGGCGATCCGGCCGGCGATCACGTTGGACAGCTCACCGGGCATGGTGTCCTCGTTGATCTCCGCGAAGTTCGCCAGGAAGCGTTCCCCGGCCTCGGCGATCACCTGCGCGCGCAGGCCAGCGTCGAGCGTCGCGAACCCGGGAGACGTCTCGAGCGCCTGCAGGAACTCCGGCAGCTCGATCCGCAGGCTCGACCGGTAGTGCTTCTCACCACCGATGGCGTTGCCGAGCACCACGGCGACCTTCTCGGAGTCGACTTCCCACTCCGGCCAACCGGCGTCGACCAGGGCCGAGCGTGCCGCGCTGACGGACCAGCGCTGCCCCTCGTCCATCTGCTCGGCGACCTTGGGCGGCACCGGCAGCTTCCAGGCGACCGGCTCCCAGGGGAACTCCCTCACCCAGCCGCCGATCTTGCTGTACGTCTTGTCGGGCGCCGAGTGGTCGGCGTCGTAGTAGAGCTCCGGGTCCCAGCGGCCCGGCGGGACCTCGCCGATCGAGTACCGACCACCGGTGATGTTGGCCCAGAACGCGTCGGCGTCCGGGGCATCCGGCATGATCGCGGCCATCCCCACGATGGCGACCGGCGGCATGCCACCCCCACGGGGGCCCACGGCCTTCGGAGTCGTCATGGCTCAGTCCCTTCCGTAGATCGCGGCGGCTACCGCGTTCATGTCCGCGAGCAGCCCGGTCTGGGCTGCGCGGACGGCGTCCAGAGGCAGCTGCGCGGTCAGCGCGGCGACCTGAGCGGAGGTGCCCTCGGCGGCGCCTGCGACCCAGCGCAGGCCGTCATCGGCCACCTTGAGGGCGGCCTCGCGGGCGAAGGTGCGGCTGATGACGGCGAGGATCTCGGCAGCGGCCGAACCGAATCGCCGATCGGTCTTCTCGTGCGCCGTCCCCTCGGCGGCGGCCGCGGCCCGGCGGGCGGCGGCGGCCGAGGTCTCGGTCCAGGCGATCAGCTCGCCGAGCCGGAACAGCACGTGCTGGTTGCGGGTGAGTCGGCCCGCCTGGCAGGCGTCCAGGACGGCGGCGAGGCACTCGTGGGCCAGCGCCGCCGCGTCCGCACCGACCGAGGGGTTCTTCTGGTGCAACGCGTGGAGCGCCGAGGCCGCGGCGCGATAGTGCCCGCCACGGGACTTCAGGTGGAGCTGCCAGCGGTCGCGGGCGATCGTCATCTCGAGGATCTCGGAGGTGCCCTCGTAGATCATCGTGATCCGGACGTCCCGCTTGACCTTCT
>CAYYCE010000414.1:0-3608 GCA_964469635.1 uncultured Kineosporiaceae bacterium | reverse complement strand
AGATCGTCGAGCCCTTCTGACCGACCGCGACGTAGACGCACCGCACCTGCCGCGTGGGGTCACCGCTGGCCCAGTTGTCCTTCTGGTTGATGATCGTGTCGATGGCCACCGCGGTCTTGCCGGTCTGCCGGTCGCCGATGATCAGCTGACGCTGGCCCCGGCCGATCGGGGTCATCGAGTCGATCGCCTTGATGCCGGTCATCAGCGGCTCGTTCACGCTCTGCCGCTGCACCACCGAGGGCGCCTGGAGCTCGAGCGGACGGCGTGCCTCGGCGGGAATGTCGCCGAGGCCGTCGATGGGGTTGCCCAGCGGGTCGATGACCCGGCCCATGAAGGCGTCGCCCACGGGCACCGAGAGGATCTCACCGGTGCGGTGGACCTCCTGGCCCTCCTCGATGCCTTCGAAGTCACCCAGGACCACGACGCCGATCTCGCGGACGTCGAGGTTCAGCGCGATGCCGAGAGTTCCGTCCTCGAACTTCAGCAGCTCGTTGGCCATCGCACTGGGCAGACCCTCGATGTGGGCGATGCCGTCGGCGGCATCGGCCACGCGTCCGACCTCTTCGCGGGAGGTGGCACCCGGCTCGTAGGACTGGACGAAGGCGTCCAGGGCCTCCCGGATCTCCTCCGGACGGATCGTCAGTTCCGCCATGGTGTCGGTCCCTCTGCTCTCTGTGCTCTCAGGTGGTGGGAAAACTCTTGGGGGTGGTTCAGCCGGCCAGCCGGCGCCGGGCCTCGTCGAGACGGCCGCTCATGGTGCCGTCGAGCACCTCGCCCTCGACCTCGACCCGGATCCCGCCGACGACCTCGCGGTCGATGTCGAGGTTGATCCGGACGGGGCGGCCGTAGAGTCGCCGCAACGCCGCGGCGAGCCGTTCGCGCTGAGCCTCGCTGAGCGGTACGGCGGCCACGACCTGGGCCACCAGTTGCCGGCGCCGGGCGGCGGCGGCCTCGACATAGGACTCGAGCGCCTGCTCGGTGCGCAGTCCGCGCGGCGCCGAGGCGGCCTGGACGGCCAGGCGCACCGTCTCGGGCGCGGCCCGGCCGCCGAGCAGTCCCTGGACCAGCTCGGCCTTGCGTGGGATGCCCTCGGTCCGGGCCGAGAAGGCATCCCGCAGCCGCTGGTCGGCGGCCACGGTGCGGGCGAATCGGAACAGCTCGTCCTCGACGGCGTCCAGCCGGCCGGACTTCTCCGCCCCGGCGAGGGCCGCCGACACCGCAAGCTGCTCGATGGCGTCGGTCACGTCCCGGGCCGCGGACCAGCGACTGCGGACCAGGCCCGCGAGCAGGTCCACCGCGGCGGTGGAGACCTTGTCGGCGAACAACCGGGACACCAGGTCCGCCTTGGCCTCCCCGTCCCGGGACGGGTCGGTCAGTGCCCGGCGCAGACCTGCGCTGTTCGCCAGCGCGCCGGTGACCCCGAACAGGTCCTCGGCCAGCCCGGCGGCGGCCTGCACGTCCAGACCCGCCAACAGGGTCTCGGCCCGCTCCCGCGCCGCCAGGAGCGCATCCCGACTCGCGCCACGCATCAGGACGTCACGCTCCGGGCCACGCCGGCGGCGGTGTCGTCCAGCTCGTCCAGGAACCGGTCGACCACCCGGCTGGCGCGAGCGTGGTCCTCGAGGGATTCACCCACGATCCGGGAGGCCAGCGTGGTGGCCATGGTGCCGACCTCGCTGCGCAGCTGTACGACGGCCTGCTGCCGCTCGGCCTGGATCTGCTGTTGCGCCGAGGTGGTGATCCGCGACGCCTCGGCCTGGGCCTGCTCGCGCATCTCGGCGAGGATCGCGGCCCCGTCGGCCCGGGCCTGCTCACGAATCCGTGCCGCCTCACCCTGGGCGTCGGCCAGTTGGGCCCGGTAGGACTCCAGGGCTGCGGCGGCCTCCGCCTGAGCGGCCTCCGCCTTCTCGATTCCGCCCTCGATGGCTGCGGTGCGCTCCGCGTACATCTTCTCCATGTTCGGCACGACGAACTTGGCGTACAGCCAGTACAGGGCGGCGAACGCGATGATGCCGATGACGATCTCGGCCGGGTGGGGCAGCAGCGGTACCGCGTTGGGCCAGCCCGGGGTGTCGGTGCCCTCCGCGGCTACGGCGGATACGACGAACACGTCGCCTCCCTCTCTAGTCAGCTACTCGATGCGTCGCGACGAGCAGGATCACTTGAAGATGAAGGCGAAGACCAGACCCAGGATGGCCAGCGCCTCGGTGAGCGCCATACCGGTGAAGGCGATGGTCTGCAGCATGCCGCGGGCCTCGGGCTGGCGGGCCACACCGTTGATGTACGCCGCGAAGATCAGGCCGATACCGATACCCGGGCCGATGGCAGCCAGGCCGTAGCCCAGGTATGCGATGTTTCCGCTCATGTCCGGAGTCCGTCCTTTCGAGGTCACCGGGAACCGTTCCCGGCGATGGTGCGGGTCAGTGGTGCTCGGAGAGTGCGTCCGAGAGGTACAGCGCGGTGAGCATGGTGAAGATGAAGGCCTGCAGGAACTCCACCAGGAGCTCGAAGGCGGTCATCAGGATCGCGAAGGCGAAGGAGAGGATGCCGGAGAACTGCAGCCCGATGTTGCCGCCGTCCAGCAGGAGGTACTCCCCGCCGAGGATGAAGACCAGGAGCATCAGGTGCCCGGCCATCATGTTGCCGAAGAGCCGCAGCGCGAGGGTGGTCGGACGGACCACGAAATACGTCAGCACCTCCAGCACGAACATGATCGGAATCAGCCATCCGGGCAGGCCGGGCGGCACCATGGACTTCATGTAGCCGATGAAGCCGTGCTTCCGGCGGATCGCCACCACGTGGTAGGTGACGTAGACGATCAGGGCGAACACCATCGGGAAGGCGACCCGGCTGGTGGTCGGGTACTGGACGAAGGGGATGATCTCGGCGACGTTGTTGAGGAACACCAAGGTGAACAACGTGAACAGCAACGGGAGGAACTGCCGGAAGTCCTTGCTGCCGATGACGTCGCGCCCGATGGTGTTGCGCACGAAGCCGTAGACGTACTCGACCACGAACTGCCGCTTGCTCGGGACGACGGCCAGCCGTCGACTCGAACTGACGAAGAACCACCCGAGCACCACGACCGAGAGCAGCATCAGCAGCGAGGCTCGCGTCAGGGCCCAGTTGTTGTCGCCACCGATCAGCGGCCAGTAGAAGTCCTGGATCCCCGGGGTCTGGAAACCCTCGCCATCGGCGGCGAGCAGGTTGAGCGCGAGTACGTGACTCACCAGGGATCCCTCACTCAGCGGCTGACCGGCGTCCAGGGACGCCGTTGGGTGGGCGTCGGTCGTGTGCACGATATCGGACCCCCGCCGCCCCGCGAATGGCCCGGAGCCGAGGACCCCGATCCCGGCGACCAGCGGTCCGGTCCGGACACTGCGCCAGGCGATCGGGAAGGTCGATCCGGAACCGCGGTGGAGCGGAGGCCCGACGATCAGATGCGCCAGGACGAGCGGTGCCCTCGCACACCGGCAGGGCCAGGAGTCGGGCGGCGTCGTCCATCGGTTGAGAACCCTAGCAGTCACGCCCTGCGTTCGGCCCTGGTCAACGCCCACCCGGTTCGGCGCCGCCTGCCTACCGCTGATCGTGGAGTGCCGGAGCCGCGG
>CAYYCE010000413.1:0-3611 GCA_964469635.1 uncultured Kineosporiaceae bacterium | reverse complement strand
GGCATCGCCCAGACCGGAACCGGCAAGACTGCAGCCTTCGCCACCCCGATCCTGTCCCGGCTGCGGCCCGACCGACCCGGGGCGCCGCCACAGGCCCTGGTCCTGGCCCCCACCCGCGAGCTGGCACTGCAGGTCAGCGAGGCCTTCACCCGCTACGCCGCGCATCTGCCGCAGGTGCACGTCCTGCCCGTCTACGGCGGGCAGAGCTACGGCCCGCAACTGGCCGCGCTGCGCCGCGGCGCCGACATCGTGATCGGCACCCCGGGCCGGGTCATCGACCACCTGAACCGCGGCACCCTCGACCTGTCCCGGTTGCGCTTCCTCGTGCTCGACGAGGCGGACGAGATGCTGCAGATGGGCTTCGCCGAGGACGTCGAGGCGATCCTGGCCGACACGCCCGAGGACAAGCAGGTGGCGCTGTTCTCGGCGACGATGCCGCCGGCGATCCGGCGGATCGCCCAGCGCTACCTGGCCGACGCCGAGGAGCTCTCGGTCCGTGGCGAGACGGTGACCATCGCCACCACCCGGCAGCGGTACCTGCTGGTGCGCCACCACGACAAGTTGGACGCCCTCACCCGGCTCCTGGAGGTCGAGGCCTTCGAGGCGATGATCGTCTTCGTGCGGACCAAGTCCGCCACCGAGGAGCTCGCCGACAAGCTCCGGGCCCGCGGGCTGTCGGCCGCCGCCATCAACGGGGATCTGCCGCAGCCGGTGCGCGAACGCACCGTCGCCCAGCTCAAGGACGGCCGGCTCGACGTCCTGGTCGCCACGGACGTCGCCGCGCGCGGCCTGGACGTCGAGCGGATCACTCATGTCGTCAACTACGACATCCCCACGGACGCCGAGGCCTACGTCCACCGGATCGGGCGCACCGGGCGGGCCGGGCGCACCGGGGACGCCCTGGTGTTCGTCACCCCCCGCGAGCGCGGCCTGCTGCGCATGATCGAGAAGGCGACCCGGCAACCGATCGAGGAGATGGCGCCGCCCAGCGTCGAGGAGGTCAACTCCACCCGGGTCAGCCGGTTCACCGCGGCGCTCGCGGCCACCCTGGAGTCCCACCGCGACGACGCCGATTTCGCGACCTTCCGCGACCTGCTCGCCCGGTTCCGGGCCGAACAGGACGTCGATCCGCTCGACCTCGCCGCCGCGCTGGCGCTGCGGGCCCAGGACGGCGAGGCGTTCCTGCTGCCGCCGGCGGCTCCCGGACCACCCCGCGCGGAGCGACCGACCGGGAGCGTGCCGCGCCATGCGGGTGCCGAGCCACGCACCGGCGGGGACTCCGGACCCCGCCGGGGACGACGCACCCCGGACCGGGCGTGGGTCCCCTACCGGATCGAGGTGGGCAAACGGCACAAGGTGCAGCCCGGCGCGGTCGTCGGCGCCCTCGCCAACGAGGGCGGCCTCGGCCGGGAGGACTTCGGCCACATCGACATCCGGGCCGATCACACCATCGTCGAACTGCCCGCCACCCTTCCGGAGGGCACCCTCGAGGCGCTGCGGCGCACCCGCATCTCGGGCAGGCTCATCGACATCGTGCAGGTGGAGGAGACCGCGGGCCGGTCGGTGCGACCCGCCCGGCCGGCGCGGCGTGCGGCGGCCATGACCCCCCGCGCCCGCAAGCCCCGTCACCGGGGACCGCGCCCCGGCTGAGGCCCCGCGTTCCGGTCATCGGAGGACCGCCGCGTGGTCACTCGTCGCGGCGCTGCCCGGCGGCGCCGAGGTGGGCCGCGATCCAGTCGATCAGCGGCCGCATGGCCCGCCAGTCGGCGCGCACCCGCCTCTCGGTCTCGGCGGTCGCCAACCAGTCGGGTTCGCCGTGCTCGCGGCCCACCGTGATCGCCTTGCGGCGCATCAGGTCGAGCCGCGGATGGTCGGCCGCGACCCCGCGCGGCCGGGTCCTGACCTGCTCACCACCCACCTCGAAGCCCTTGCGCCGTAACGATCTCAGTGTCTTCTCGAGCTCCGGGCCGGAGTGGTCGTCGTCCACCGCGGCTCGCAGCCGGGCGAGCTGGTCGGGTGCGGTCTGATAGATGCCGCCGGCCACGAACAGGCCCTCGGCGCTGACCTGCACGTACCAGCCCGCGCCGTCCCCGGTTGCCACGTAGCCGCCCTGGTGGGTCTTGTACGGCGACTTGTCGGCCGAGAACCGGACGTCGCGGTGGGGTCGGAACAGCTTCGCCGACCCGAACTCCGCCTCGAGATCGCCCAGAAGTGCCAGCATCGGGCCCTTGACCGCCTCGGCGTAGGTCTCGGCGTGCTCGAGCCACCAGGCCTTGGAGTTGTCCAACTCCAGTTGCTGGTAGAACTCCACCGCCGCGGACGGGAATCCTGTGAACGACATGACCGCAGCGTAGGCTTGACGACCGTGAGCTCGCCCGGGGTCGCCGCTGCCCGGCGGATCGCCGACGAGGTGTTGTTCCCCGCTGCGGTCGCCGTGGACGGCGCCCAGGCCGTTCCCGCGGAGGTGTTCGACGCGATCGCGCGCGAGGGGTTCTACGCCCTCGGCGGCCAGGATCAGCCGAACACCCCCGAGGGGCCGGTCGTCCCGGACGACCAGGGGCGGGCCGCCGTCATCGAGGCGTTCGCGGGCGGCTGCCTGTCGGCCGCCTTCGTATGGCTGCAGCATCGGGGCGCGCTGGGAGCCGTGACGACCTCGTCGAATCCCGTTCTGCGGGAATCGTTCCTGCAACCGATGCGCAGGGGACGGGTGCGGGGCGGGCTGGCCATCGGGGCGGCCACCAGGCCAGGCCCGCCGCCGATCCGCGCTCGCCGCGACGGCGACGGGTGGACCCTGTCGGGGACCGCACCGTGGGTCACCGGGTGGGGCATGATCGACGTCCTGCTCATGGCCGCCCGGGACCGGGACGACCGGCTGGTCTGGGCTTTGGTGGACGCCGGCGACGCCCCTGCGCTGCGGGCCGAACCGCTCCAGCTGATCGCGGTCCAGGCCAGCGGCACGGTGACGCTCACGGTCGAGGACCTCCACGTCCCGGACGCGCGGGTGGTGGCCACCGAGCCGCACGCCGACTACCTCGCCCGCGACGCGGAGTCGTTGAGCACCAACGGGTTCCTGGCGGTCGGCGTCGCGGGCCGGGCCATCGCGCTGCTGGAGGGCCAGGCCCCCGCGGCCGGGTTGGCCGACGAACTGGCCGACGTGCGGTCCCGGCTGCTGCAGGCCCCGGCGGAGGAGGCCCCCGCCGCCCGGGCGGCCGCCTCGGACCTGGCGCTGCGCGCGGCGGCGGCCCTCGCCGTCCATCAGGGTTCCCGCTCGGTGCTGCGGGACTCGCACGCCGCCCGGCTGATCCGGGAGGCGACCTTCCTGCTCACGTTCGGGACGCGGCCGGCGATCCGGACACGGCTGCTCGACCGGCTCGCGGCCGGGTGGCCACCGCAACCGCCACGACCGTGAACGCCGTCTGAAGGAGCGGGATCCCGGCCGGGCCGTCGAGCTCCCGCCCAGCGGTGACACCAGTCCGAGATGGTGCCTCCCCCGGTGGACCTGCCGGTGCCGTACCCGACGTGCAGCCCGTCGAACCTGGGCGGCGGCTGACCCCCATGCTCAGGCCAGGGCGGCCCGGATCGCGGCGGTGTGGGCCGGGGTCGAGCCGCAG
>CAYYCE010000412.1:0-3615 GCA_964469635.1 uncultured Kineosporiaceae bacterium | reverse complement strand
AGATCGAGGACGTGCTCCGCGGTGCGGACATGGTCTTCGTCACCGCGGGCGAGGGCGGTGGCACCGGCACCGGGGGAGCCCCCGTCGTGGCGCGCGTCGCCCGCTCCCTCGGGGCCCTGACGATCGGCGTCGTCACCCGGCCGTTCACCTTCGAGGGGCGCCGGCGGGCCACCCAGGCCGACTCCGGGATCGCCGCGCTGCGGGAGGAGGTCGACACCCTCATCACGATCCCGAACGATCGGCTGCTGTCCATCAGCGATCGGCACGTCAGCGTGCTGGACGCGTTCCGCTCCGCCGACCAGGTGCTGCTCTCCGGCGTCCAGGGCATCACCGATCTGATCACCACCCCGGGTCTGATCAACCTCGACTTCGCCGACGTGAAGTCGGTGATGCAGGGCGCCGGCAGCGCTCTGATGGGCATCGGCTCGGCCCGCGGTGAGGACCGCGCCGTCCAGGCCGCCGAGACCGCGATCTCCTCCCCGCTGCTCGAGGCCAGCGTGGACGGCGCCCACGGCGTCCTGCTGTCCATCCAAGGCGGCTCCGATCTCGGTCTGTTCGAGATCAACGAGGCCGCGCGGCTGGTCCAGGAGGCCGCCCACCCCGAGGCCAACATCATCTTCGGTGCCGTGATCGACGACGCCCTCGGTGACGAGGTCCGGGTGACCGTGATCGCCGCCGGGTTCGACGGCGGTGCGCCGACCCGCCGCCGGGACGTGCGCGCCCTCGGCCAGGTCTCCGGCAGGGCCAGTTCCTCCGGCGATTCCGCGGGTTCGGTCGGCTACGCCCCGGCGGCCTCCTCGATGGGGCAGCTCGCGGGGGCGCCGCTCGCGCCGCCCAGCCAGTCCCCGGCGCCGCAGCCGGTGACGGCCTCGGCCCGGCCACAGCCCCTGGACGCGGACCCGATGACGGACCCGACCCCGACGCCGAGGGTCGGGACGCCCACCGTGGCGGCGCCGGTGCACAGCCCGATGCCCTCCGCCTCGGGGGCCCAGCCCACGGCGCAGCAGGTTTCCACGTCGCCCACCCCCCCGGCTCCGGATCCCGCGCCGTCGGCCACCGAGGCGGCCCGGTCGGTGGACCTGTCCGCCGACCGCGCCGTCCGGACCCCCGCCCGGCCCATGGTGTTGGACGACGACCTCGACGTCCCCGACTTCCTCAAGTAGCCGCCGCCCGAGGTGCATCCGCTCGAGGTTGATCTCGGTCCGGGGGTTCGGGCCGCGTTCACCCGGCGCGCCGGAGGTGTCGGAGCACCCCCGTACGACGGGCTCAACCTGGCGCTCCACGTGGGCGCGGACGTCGTGGACGTCGCCGCCAACCGGGCCGTGGTGGCCGACTGGGCCGGGGCCCCGGTGGTCTTCGGCCGTCAGGTCCACGGCACCCGCACCGTCACGGTCGTGTCCGCCCCGGCCGACCCGCTGCGTGAGGATGTCTGCGAGGACGACGGCGGCTGCGACGCCCTGGTGACGACCACCCCGGACCTCGCGCTCGGTGTCCTGGTGGCCGATTGCGTCCCGGTGCTGCTCGCGGACCCGCGGGCGCGCGTGGTGGCCACCGCCCACGCCGGCCGGGTGGGACTGCTCGGCGGCGTCCTCGAGTCGGTCGTGGACGCCATGCGATCCGCCGGGGCGCGGCCGGAGCGGATCAGGGCGGCCCTCGGCCCCGCCGCGGGGCCGTGCTGCTACGAGGTCCCCGACCGGATGCGCGCCCAGGCGGGCCAGGCCCTGCCCGCCGTCGTCTCCGTCACCCGAGAAGGCACGCCGTCCCTGGACCTGCGCGCCGGGTGCCGCGCCGTCCTCGCCGGCAGGGTCGCCGACGTCGTCGAGGTCGGTGGCTGCGCCATCGAGGACCCGCTGTCCTATTCCTACCGTCGGGAGTCGGTGACCGGGCGGTTCGGCGGCGTGATACGACTGCTGCCATGACATCGGAGCGCCGGGAGGAGCTGAGGCGCTCGCTCGAGGCGGTGCGGGCACGGATCCGCCGGGCCTGCGAGACCGCGGGTCGCCGGTCCGAGGACGTGGCCCTGGTCGTGGTCACCAAGACCCGGCCCGCCTCCGACGTCATGCTGCTGCGGGAACTGGGCGTCGAGGACGTGGCCGAGAACCGCGACCAGGAGGCCTCGGCCAAGTGGGCCGAAGTGACCCGGGAGCTGGGGCCGGTCGCCCTGCGATGGCACTTCGTCGGGCGGTTGCAGTCCAACAAGGCCCGCCATGTGGCCGGCTACGCCGACGTGATCCAGTCCGTGGACCGGGCCTCGCTGTCGGCTGCGCTGCAGCGCGGCGCCGCCGAGTCCGGCCGGCAGCTGGACTGCCTGATCCAGGTGAGCCTCGACGGCGACCCGCGCCGGGGCGGTGCGATGCCCGAGGAGGTGCCGACGCTGGCCGCGGCGATGGGGGCGCACCCGAACCTCCGCCTGCGCGGCGTGATGGCCGTGGCCCCGCTGGGGGAGGACCCATCGGCCGCCTTCTGTCGCCTGATGGAGATCTCCGCCAGGCTGCGCGCGGACCATCCGCAGGCCACGGTCGTCTCCGCGGGGATGAGCGGCGACCTGGAAGCCGCGATCGCGGCCGGTGCGACACACCTGCGTGTCGGCACTGCGGTCCTCGGTCCACGACCTGCGCTCGGGTAACGTCGCCACTCAGGGTGGCCGTGACAGCCTGTCACGGTGACGGGGATGTCGAGATCGATGCAGGGAGTAGCGATGGCCGGCGCATTGCGCAAGACCATGGTCTACCTGGGGTTGGCCGAGGACGAGGAACGCTACGACGCCTATGACGTCGAGGAGGACTTCCCGGACGACGAGACCGGGGCGGACGAGCGTGACGGACACGGCGAGTCACGGGAGCCGCGGCGTGAGATCGATCACCTGGAGGATCGGCGTGCCGCGGTGACGCCCATCACGCGGGGCCAGATGGGCCGCGTGGTCGCGGCCGTTCCCGCCAAGCAGGAACTCCACCGCATCTCGACGATCCACCCCCGCACGTACAACGAAGCCAAGACGATCGGCGAGGCCTTCCGTTCCGGCACGCCGGTCATCATGAATCTCGGCGAGATGGACGATGCCGACGCCAAGCGTCTGGTGGATTTCGCGGCCGGTCTGGTGTTCGGGCTGCACGGCAGCATCGAACGGGTCACCAGCAAGGTGTTCCTGCTCTCGCCGGTCCACGTCGAGGTCTCGGCCGCCGAGAAGGTCAAGACTCCCGAGCGGGCCTTCTTCAACCAGAGCTGACCTCGTCGGACCGTGATGGACTCGCGTCGGTGCTGCGGGGCGCGCAGGATGGTGCCATCGGAACGGCCCGACACCTCGCCGAACGGACACGCGTGAACATCCTGATTGGTCTGCCCAACTTCGTGGTCTTCCTGTTCCTGCTGGCGCTGATCGGGCGCCTCATCTTCGAGTGGGTGCAGGCGTTCGCGCGCGACTGGCGTCCGAGCGGACCCATGCTGGTGGTGGCCGAAGGCGTCTTCACCGTCACCGATCCTCCTCTCAAGGCCCTGCGCAAAGTGATTCCTCCGTTGCGCCTGGGCGGAATTCAGCTCGATTTGTCTTTCATGGTGCTTTTCGCGATCGTGCTGATCCTGTGGCAAGTGTTGCCACGGTGACGGCAGATGTACGAT
>CAYYCE010000411.1:0-3617 GCA_964469635.1 uncultured Kineosporiaceae bacterium | reverse complement strand
CCGGGCGAGCGCCTGGTCGACGAAGGCGCGGCTGTGATCGATCAGCTCGTCCTCGGTGCCGCAGCACACGTGCAGCCTCGGCAGCGACCCCGCGTCGGCGGTCGCCAGCAGGTGGTAGACGTCCGAGTCGGTGCCGGCGATCGGCCGGCCACCGAAGACCAGTCGCATCGTCTCCTGCCGGTCCCCGCCGCGCAACGACTCGAGGTCCAGGGCGCCCGAGAGCGAGGCCGCCGCCGCGAACCGCTCCGGACGGCGCAGCGCCCACTGCAACGCGCCGTATCCCCCCATCGACAGACCCGCCACGAAGGTGTCCTCCCGCCGCGTCGAGACGGTGAAGAACCGGGCCACCACCGCGGGCAGCTCCTCGGACAGGAACGTCCAGAACCGCAGCCCGTGCGCCTCGTCGGTGTAGAAGCTCCGGTGCACCTGCGGCATCACGACCGCCAGGCCCCGCTCCTCGGCGTACCGCTCGATGGAGGTCTGCCGCAGCCACATCGACGAGTCGTCGCTGAGCCCGTGCAGCAGGTAGAGCACCGGCGGCGGGCCGCCGCGAACCGCCTCCGTGGTGCCGATCCGGGCCTCGGTCTGCTGCGGCAGGATCACCGTCATCGTCGTGCCCAGTTCGAGGGTCTCGGAGAAGAAGTCGCACCGGATCAGGGCCATCGGACAACTCTAGCCAATCGAACATATGTTCGACTATGCTGGTGGTGTGACCGCCTACGCGAGCATCCTGCACGCCGATCTCGACGCGTTCTACGCCTCCGTCGAGCAGTTGCTCGACCCGTCCCTGCACGGGCGCCCGATCGCCGTCGGGGGCAGCGACCGGGGCGGCGTGGTCCTGGCCGCCTCCTACGAGGCCAAGGCGTTCGGCGTCACCGGCGGCATGCCCGGGTGGCGTGCCCGCCGGCTGTGCCCCTCGATCACGTTCGTGCGCGGTCACGTCGACCGGTACCAGCAACTGGCCGACACCGTGATCGGGGTGATGCACGACCTGACCCCGGCGGTGGAGCGGATCTCGATCGACGAGGCCTTCCTCGACGTCTCCGGATCCCGGCACCTGTTCGGGCCCCCGGCGCGGATCGCGGCGCGGTTGCGCAGCCGGGTCCGCCACGAGGTGGGGCTGCCCATCTCGGTCGGTGTGGCCCGCACCAAGCACCTGGCCAAGGTGGCCTCGCAGGTCGCCAAGCCCGACGGCCTGGTCGTGGTCGAGCCGGACGACGAGCGCGCCTTCCTCGATCCGCTCCCGGTGAGTCTGATGTGGGGAGTCGGCCCGGTCGCCCAGCAGCGGCTGGCGGCCTCCGGTATCCGCACCATCGGCGACCTGGCCCGCTGGGACCCGTCGGCGGTCGAGCGGCTGCTCGGCCGGGCGGTCGGGGCCAAGCTGTCGGCGCTGGCGCACAACGAGGACCCACGCCGGGTGGCGACCTCGGGGCGGGCGCGGTCGGTGGGCGCCCAGTCCGCGACGGGTCGGCACCGGCCGACCCCCGACCTGGTGCGCGCCGTCCTCGGTCACCTCGCCGACCGGGTGGCCACCCGGTTGCGCGCCAGACACCGCGCCGGGCGCACGGTCACGGTGCGAGTGCGGTTCCCGGCCCGCGGCTCACCCTCGCGTTCGGTGACCCGCTCGCTGACCCTCGACGAGCCGATCGCCGGCACCCTCACACTGACCGAGATCGCCGAGGAGCTCGCCTGGCAGGCGATCGAGGACCGGGCCGCTGACCAGGACCGGGCCGCGGGCGAGGAGCCGGTCGAGATCAGCCTGCTGGGAGTCTCGGTGTCGAATCTGGTGGTCCAGCACCTCGTCCAGCTGGAACTTCCGCTGCCGCCGCCGGACCCGCGCCGTCCCGGCTCGGCCACGGGAGCGGCGCGGTGGGCCGTCGACCTGTCCGTGGACGCGGTGCGGGCGAGGTTCGGTCGCTCGGCGGTGGGCTACCTCCCGGCGACGCTGGCCGGATCGGCCGGGGTTCCCGACGAGTTCCGCGGCCTGGCGGAACGAGAAGCATGAGCGGCGACGACGGCGCTCAGCCCACCCGAGCGCCGGCGCGCGCCCGGGCCAGCAGCAGGTACATCTCGCACCCCAGGCAGAGCCCGAACGCGGCGTTGAGGAAGGCCGCGACGAGGGCGATCGCCGCGGACACGGCGACGGCGCCGCTCACCCCGAAGGCGGCCAGCATCAGACCGGCGAGGGTCACCGCCAGGCCGACGCCCTGGGCGAAGGTCGGTGGTCGGGGGTCCTCGAGTTCGGCGGGCGCCGCCAGCCGGGGACGGACGACGCGCCGGAACAGCCAGCCGTACGGCGTGCCCTGCGGGCCGGCGATGGTGCCGATCGCGAACAGCACGACCTGGGCGAGCAGCACCCAGGCGTTGGCCGTGATCACGGTGATCGCCAGAACCACCGAGGTCAACCCGGCGCCGAACCGGGGGCCGCGGGGGTCGATCCCGCTCAGCGGGCGCGGACCGCTCACGCCGCCGCCTCCCCGTCGAGCAACCCGTCCAGGACGGTGCGCGCCTGCGGCGCGGTCACCGCCCCCGAGGAGCGCCGCACCACCCGACCCGATCCGTCCAGCACCAGCACGGTCGGGGTACGCACCACGTTGAGCGTGGCGGCAAGGTCGAGTCGCTGCGCGGCGTCCAGTTCCACGTGGACGACGCCGCGCAGACCGGCCACCAGCTCCCGCAGCACCCGGCGGGTGGCACGACACGGCGCGCAGACCTCGGAGGAGAACTGCACGAACGTGGCCCGGGAACCCAGGTCGACGCCCAGATCGGCGGCGGTCAGCACCGCGCCGGCGGCCACGGCGCGGGAGACCCCGGCCCGGCGCCGGCAGCGCACCCCCACCAGCGTGGCCACGGCGAGGACGGCCGCCATCGCGGCCGCCCGTAGCAACTCAGCACTCACGTACCGAGCAAACCGCCTTCGCCCCGTTTCTCATCCTTGAGTCCATATCGTGAGATGCAGATCTCGAATCAGCGACCCTCACCGACCTGGGCCACCGGCCTGGGCCACCGACGCCACCGCCTCCACGATCCCGTCGTACCCGGTGCAGCGACACAGGTTGCCCGACAGCGCGACCCGGATCTCGTCCTCACTCGGAACGGGGTTGTCCGCCAGCAGCGCAGTGGCCGAGATCAACATGCCGGGGGTGCAGAACCCGCACTGCACGCCGCCACGGGTCAGGAAGGCCCGCTGCAGCGCCGACAGCCGCCCGTCACCGGCCTCACCGTCCTCACCGGGATCACCGAGACCCTCGACGGTGGTGATCCTCGCCCCGTCCGCCTGGACCGCCAGGTAGGAGCAGGAGTTCGTCGGCCGGCCGTCCACGAGCACCATGCAGGCACCGCACTCGGAGTCGTCGCAGCCCTCCTTCGGCCCGGTCAGGCCCACCTGCTCGCGCACCGTGTCGAGCAGGCTGTCGTGGGGGTCGACGTCGACCGGGTACCCGACGCCGTTGACCGTCAGGGTGATCGGGACGCTCATCGCATGCTCTCCTCGCTGGCCGGAACCGCCACCTGTCCGCCCAGGGCGCGCCGCACCGCGGCCAGCACCGCCCGCCGGGTCATCACCGCCGCCATCGCACGCCGGTCGCCGGCCGAGGCCCGCACGTCCGAGATCGGAC
>CAYYCE010000410.1:0-3619 GCA_964469635.1 uncultured Kineosporiaceae bacterium | reverse complement strand
TCGGATCGTGGACGGCGCGGACGCGGCGCGGTTCCTGGGGACGGTCAAGGAGCGCCTGGAAGAAGGGGCCTTCGACGCCGATCTCGGGTTGTAGCCGATGGAGGTCGACGGGCGGGACGTCACGGTCACCAACCCCGGCAAGGTGGTGTTCCCCGACCTCGGCCTGACCACGCTCGACCTGAGCCGGTACTCCCAGTCGGTCGCGGACGGCGCGTTGCGCGGCGTCCGCGACCGCCCCATGGTTCTCAAGCGGTACGTCAAGGGGATCGCCGAGGAGGCGTTCTTCCAGAAGCGCGCCCCCGACAGGCGTCCCGGCTGGGTACGGGTGGCCCGGCTGAGCTACCGGCGCGGGACGTTCGCCGACGAGGCCGTGGTGGACGACGCCGCGGGCCTGATCTGGGCGGTCAACCTCGGCTGCGTCGATCTCAACCCCCACCCGGTGCGCTCGGCGGACGTGGACCGTCCCGACGAGCTGCGGATCGACCTCGACCCGGTGCCGGGGGTGGAGTGGGCGCAGATCGTGGACGTGGCCCACGTCGTCCGCGATGTCCTGGCCGACCACGGGCTGGTCGGCTGGCCGAAGACCTCCGGCTCGCGCGGCTTCCACATCTACGCACGACTCACCCCGGTGTGGACCTTCGCCCAACTGCGGCTGGCCGCCCAGACCGTGGCCCGCGAGGTCGAGTCGCGGGCGCCCGAACTGGCGACCAGTCGCTGGTGGAAGGAGGAGCGCCAGGGGGTGTTCGTCGACTTCAACCAGAACGCCAAGGACCGCACCGTGGCCTCGGCGTACTCCGTGCGGGCCACCCCCGATGCCCGGGTGTCGACGCCGCTGACCTGGGATGAGGTCGCCGGGGTGCGCCCGGCCACGTTCACCGTCGCCACCCTCCCGCGACGCTTCGCCGAACTCGGCGATCCGTGGGCGGGCATGGACGAGACCGCCGGGTCCCTCGACCCGCTGCTGGCACGGGCGGCCGAACTCGGCCCGCCCGAGAGGGCGCCCGCCCCGAAGCCGCTGATCGAGATCGCCAGGGCCAGGACCAAGGACGAGGCGCTGGCCGGTCTCGACCGGTGGCGGGCCCGCCACCCGCAGGTCGCAGCCGGATTGGAACCGGCCGACGTTCTCGTGGACGGCATGCGGGGACGCAGTTCACTCTGGTATCGGATCAGAGTGAACCTCGAGCACGTCCCCGAGGATGATCGGCCGTCCCAGGAGCCGCTGGAGGTCGACTACGACCCGTGGGAAGGGGTGGTCTGGTGAAGGTCGCCGTCGCCGGCGCGTCCGGACTCATCGGCCGGGCCCTGGTGGAACGTCTGATGCGTGACGGGTGCGAGGTGGTCACGCTCGTGCGCCGCACGCCCCAGGAGCACTTCGAGGCCCGGTGGAACCCCGCCACGGGTGACCTGCCGCCCGGGGTGCTCGCCGGGGTCGACGCCGTGGTGAACCTGGCCGGTGCAGGGGTGGGCGACCGTCGGTGGTCCGCGGAGTACAAGCGCCTGCTCGTGAGTTCTCGGGTGGACTCGACCAGGACCCTGGTCAAGGCGATGCTTGCCCACGACCGCCCACCGGCGGTCCTCGTCAACGCCTCGGCCCAGGGGTTCTACGGCGACCGCGGGGACGAGACGCTGACGGAGGACTCCGTCGGCGGCGAGGGGTTCCTGGCCGAACTCTGCCGCACCTGGGAGGGGGAGGCGATGCAGGCCGCCATCCGGAGTTCGGGGGCGATCCGGGTGGTCACCCTACGCACAGGTCTGGTGATGGCACACCACGGCGGGGCCTTCGCCCGGCTGCTGCCCCTGATCCGGGTTGGGCTGGCAGGCCCGCTGGGCACCGGTCGACAGTGGTGGTCCTGGATCACGCTCGAGGATGAGGTGTCGGCGATCGTCCACCTGCTGAACGCCGAGGTGGCCGGACCGGTCAACCTGTGCGCACCCGACCCCCGGCGGCAGGGCGCCCTCGTCGCCGTCCTCGGCCGGGCGCTCCACCGTCCCACGCTCGTGCCTACCCCGGCGTTCGCGCTCAGGGCCACGCTGGGGGAGCTGGCCGACGACATCCTGAGCAGCGTTCAGATGCTGCCGCAGGTGCTGCAGAACAACGGGTTCCGCTTCGCTCACGCCGACCTGGCCAACGCCGCCGAGTGGCTCACCGCCTAGCCCCGGGCCCGCTGGCTCACCGAGGATTCACGGGGCCCGCCCGACGGTGGACTCGACCCGCAGGCCGGCCAACCACTGCAGCACGTCGGCCACCGCCTCGGGACCGGACAGCCGGTACCAGGCGGCCGTGGCGCCCTCGCCCACCTTGACGGCGACGTCCCCGGCGGCCTTCTCCAACACCACGAACGCCGCTTCGTCGGTGACGTCGTCGCCGAGGAAGATGGTGCACCCCGGCTGGATCTCGAGCCGCTGCCGCAACCGTTGCAGCGCCATCCCCTTGGTCGCGGTGCTGACCGACAGCTCCATCACGTCCTTGCCGCGGAGCAGGTCCACTCCGTCCCAGGTGGCCGGCCCCTCGACGACGGCGCGCTCGGCGTGCCGGACGAGTTCTGCCGACAGGCCACGGGTGTGCAGGGTCGCAGAGGCGGGCTTGCGCTCGACGTGCGAGCCCGGCACGCCGTCCGAGATCGCCTGCAACGCCTCCGCCAGCCGCGCGGCCAGGGCGAGTTCGGCCTCGCCGGTGCCGATCCGGTCCAGCACCGGGTCGCCCGTCGCGCTCTCCGAGCCGTGACCGCCGATCAGCATGATCTGCTCGGACGTCCGCGACACGTGCCGCAGACTCGCCAGCGACCGGCCCGAGACCAACGTCACGTGGGTGCGGGGCAGAGCGGCCAGCCGTTCGAGGGCGACCAGCGAGGCCGGCAGTCCACGCGCCTCGGCCGGATCGTCCACGAACGGGGCGAGAACCCCGTCGAAGTCGCAGGCGATCAGGATCCGGTCTCTCGCCGCCAGGTCCTCCAGCGCCGATTGCAGCCGGTCCGGCCCGGGCGGGGAGGGGGGGCGGGGGGTTCCCAGGGACTGGAGGAAGTCGGCCGCCCAGCCCGCGACGTCGTGGGTGAACACCTGTCGGCGCATCGCCCGCATGCGCCGGGTCATCTCCCGGCGGGGCGTATGGACGGCGCGGACGATGGTCTCCTTGAGACCGTCGATGTCGTGCGGGTTCACCAGGTGCGCCTGGGGCAACTGGTTGGCGGCGCCGGTGAACTCGGAGAGCACCAGGGCCCCGGCCGCGTCGCTCCGGCTGGCGACATACTCCTTGGCGACCAGGTTCATGCCGTCGCGCAACGCGGTGACGAGCATGACGTCGGCGACCTGGTAAAGGGCGGCGAGCTCCTCCCGAGGGAAGGACTGGTTGAGGTAGTGCACCGCGGGGTGGCCGAGATGACCGTGGCGGCCGTTGAGCCGGCTCACCACGACCTCGACCTCCTCGCGAATCTCGCGGTAGCTGTCCACCCGCTCCCTGCTCGGCGTCGCCACCTGGACGAAGACCGCCTTCGGGGCACTGAGCCGTCCCTCGTCGAACAGTTCCTCCACGGCCTTGAGCCGGTGGCGGATGCCCTTGGTGTAGTCGAGGCGGTCGACGCCGAGCAGCACCACCTCGGGGTCCCCCAGTTCGACGCGGATC
>CAYYCE010000409.1:0-3622 GCA_964469635.1 uncultured Kineosporiaceae bacterium | reverse complement strand
CCAACGACACCGTGGCCGAGGTTCGCCGCCGTGTCGCGACCATGCTGCGCGGGCGCCGCGGCCGGGCCACCGACCCGGAGTACAAGGTCCGGAACCTGCTGCGCCGCAATCGGGAAGACCTGTCCGACAAGGCGTTCGCGAAGCTGTGGAACACTCTGGTCGACCTCGGCGAACCCGGCCTGACCATCCTGAAGACTTGGATCGCCAAGGAAGAACTGCGCCGCATGCTCGCCCTGGCCGGCACCGCCACCAACCGGGCCGACCGGTCGGTGATCTCCCACCGGCTCTACCGGTTCTACACCTGGTGCGCCGACGCCGGCGTCCCCGAACTCGAGCGCCTCGCGACCACCATTCAGACCTGGTGGACCTGCATCGAGGCCTTCCTCCACACCAAGATCACGAATGCGGCGAGCGAGGGCTGCAACCGGGTCGTCAAGCTCGATGCCAGGAACGCCTACGGCTACCGCAACCCCGCCAACCAGCGGCTACGAACACGCTGCGCAACCACCCGCCGGGCCCGCGGCTGCATCAACCCCCGCGTTGACTCATCCAAAAGGTCCGCGTAGCGGGTTCGTTGCCTCACGGAGAAAGGTCCGCTTGAGGGCGCGTCGCTGCCCCCGTTCACCGGGACGCGGGGATGACCTGGGCGGATGGAGCTGTCGATGGCGACACGCAAGGCGATCACTCGGGCGCTGGCGGTGCAGTACCGGGACGCCTCGAAGGAGTTGAAGGGCGAGATCCTGGACACGGTGTGCGGGTTGACCGGCTACCACCGCGACTATGCCCGGCGGGCGCTGAGGACGGCGTTGAAGCCGCGTCCGGTGCGTCCTCGGGCGGCGCGTACGCCGAAGTACGACCCGGAAGTCGTTGCCGCGCTGGGGAAGTGCTGGGCGGTGCTGAACGCGCCGGCGGGCAAGCGGTTGGCGCCGATGCTGAGCGAACTGGTGCCGCTGCTGCGCCGCCACGGCGAGCTGGACCTGGACGAGGCCGCGGCCGAGCTGCTGGTGGGGATGTCGCCGGCCACGATCGACCGGAAGCTGGCACCGGCCCGGGCGAAGATGCTGCCTCGGGGCCGCTCGCACACCAAGCCGGGGTCGATGCTGAAGTCGAAGATCGCGATGCGGACCTGGGCCGACCACGACGAGAACATCCCCGGGTTCGTCGAGGTCGACCTGGTCGCGCACGAGGGCGGCAACCCGAGCGGGCGGTTCTGCTTCACCCTGACCGTGACCGACATCGCCACCGGGTGGACCGAGAACCGGACCGTGCCGGACAAGCGGCAGGTCCACGTCGTCGCCGCGATCACCGACGTGGTCACCGGTCTGCCGTTCCCGATCAAGGGCATCGACAGTGACAACGGCGGCGAGTTCGTCAACGAGATGCTGTACCGGTACTGCCGCGACCACAGGCTGAAGTTCACTCGGTCCCGGTCCGGGGTCAAGAACGACGGCGCGCACGTGGAACAGAAGAACTGGACCAGCGTGCGCCAGCTGGTCGGATACCTGCGCTACGACACCCCCGCAGAACTCGACCTGCTGAACAAGATCTGGGCCCTGCAGTCGTTGATCGGCAACCACTTCTACCCCCAGCAGAAGCTGATCTCCAAGGTCCGCGACGGCGCGAAGGTCATCAAACGGTACGACCGGGCCCAGACCCCGTACGCGCGGGCGATGACCCACCCGGCCGTCAAGCCGCTGCGTCGCCGGCGCCTGACCGCCCAGCACGCCTCGTTCAACCCCGCCGCCGTGCAACGCCAGATCCAGGCCCTCTGCGCCGACCTGCTGGCCCTGGCCACCGCCAAGAACCAACCCGCCACCAAGCCCGCCGTAGACCAGCCGGCCGCCCTACGCCCAGCACGCTGACCACCACCGCCCCCGGGGTCACCCTCGCGGACCTTCTACGTGAGGCAACGAAGAACCTCCCACGGACCTATTGACGTGAGCCTGCCAATCCCTTCCGGGGACGCCTCGCGGACGTGAAAATGGGGCCGGGCCGCCCGCCGACGCCGACCTGTTACCTGGGCCTTGAACCCGTACGTGAGCCTGGCGTTGGGGCCCCGACCTTGAAGGGTCACGCACTGTTGCCTCGAGCACGCCGGTCAGAGTTTCGGTTCCCGACCGAGGCCCCCGGGCAGCCCACCCGATGATGGGCGTGGCGGACGAAGGGGGCGATCAGAAGTGAGCGCCAGTGCACCAGAGGAGATCCCCGACGAGGAGTACGAGCACGTAATCGAGCGGGTCTGCGCGATCGACGTGGCCAAGGCCTCGGGCAAGGTCTGCACACGCCTGCCCGGCCAGGCCGGTTCGGGCCGGCGGGTCAGCCGGGTCTGGGACGTCGCGGCGACCACCGAGACGGTGATCGCGCTGGCGGTCCAACTGGTGGCCCTGGGCATCCAGAAGGTCACCGTGGAATCCACATCCGACTACTGGCGCATGTGGTTCTACCTGCTGGAAGCAGCCGGTCTGGATGTGCAGCTGGTCAACGCCCGCGACGTCAGGAACGTCCCAGGCAGGCCCAAGACGGACAAGCTCGACGCCGTCTGGTTGGCGAAGCTGACCGAGCGGGGGATGCTGCGGCCCTCGTTCGTCCCGCCCGCCCCGATCCGGATGCTGCGCGACTACACCCGGCTCCGGGTCGACCTGACCCGGGAACGGACCCGGCACTGGCAGCAACTGGAGAAGCTGCTGGAGGACTCCCTGATCAAGATCTCGTCCGTGGCCAGCACCCTGACCACGCAGTCGGCCCGGGACATGCTCGAGGCGCTGATCGCCGGCCAGCGTGATCCGCGGGTCCTGGCCGGGCTGGCCCGAGGCCGGATGCGCACCAAGACCACCGAACTGGCGGCTGCCCTCAACGGCAGATTCGACGACCACCACGGCGAACTCGCCCGGATGCTGCTGGACCAGATCGACGCCCTCACCGGCCACATCGACAAGCTCACCACCCGGATCGACGAGTCGATCGCCGCCCTTCCCGTCGTCTGCGAGCCCGGTGACGACGCCGACGACCACCACCGGCCCGCTGGCGAGGAACTACCAGTGCTGCAGCGCTTGGCGGAGATCCCCGGCTTCAGCGAACGCACCGCCCAAGTCGTCGTGGCCGAACTCGGGCTGGACATGACCCGCTTCCCCACCTCCGCCCACCTGGCGTCCTGGGCCAAGCTCACCCCGCGCACCGTTCAGTCCGGCGCCACCCTGCGCGGCGGCAAGACCGGCAAGGGCAACCCCTACCTCAAGGGCGTCCTCGGCGAGGCCGCCGCCGCGGCGGCCAAGACCGACACCTTCCTCGGTGAGAAGTACCGCCGCATCGTCAAGCGCCGCGGGAAACTCAAGGCCCTTGTCGCGGTCGCCCGCACGATCCTGGTCATCGTCTGGCACCTGCTCGCCGACCCCACCGCACGCTTCCAGGACCTCGGTGCCGACTACCACACCACCCGCATCGACCAGAACAAGAAGATCCGCAACCACGTCCGCCAGCTCCAGGCCCTCGGCTTCACAGTCACCCTCGAACAGACCATCGCTGCATAGCCGACCGCAGACCCCCCCATCCCGGCTCCGCTTCGCTACGCCGGGAAGCTGTCGCGCGCCCACTCACCAGGCATTTTCCGGTCAGGCAACAGGGG
>CAYYCE010000408.1:0-3623 GCA_964469635.1 uncultured Kineosporiaceae bacterium | reverse complement strand
TCGGCACCACGGCCCTGGGCACCCGCACGCAACGCCGAGACCAGGCGCCCCATACCGCCCTCGAGCCCGTTGAGGGCCGGACCGGCCCCGGTGCGCGGTTCCAACGAACGCACCGCCCGCAACAGGCTGCGGTGCCGCCCGGCCACGGCGGCCACGTCCGGGACGGCACTGCGCGCCGAGAGCAGTTCGGCGCGGCCGGCGTGCACGCCGCCGAGCATCGGCTCGACGAGGGTGGCGAACACCTCGCCGCCCAGTCGGGGCCGCAGCAGGTCGGCGATGCTCGGGTCCGCGGGCAGGCGGGTGCGCGGCAGGACCAGGTCGGCGCTCGCCCGGGCCAGCCCCCACGGGCTCACCAAGCCCGAGCGGATCAGCCGCCACGGCGAGTCGGGGACGCCGAACACCGAGCTGGCGGGCAGCCGCCGCAGCCCGCCGGCCAGCCACAGGTAGGCCCCGGCGTCACTGGGAACCCGGCGCGCACCATCCAGGCCGAGCTCGGCCAGCAGTGCGGTGACCGCGGGCGAGCGCACCAGGATCGAGTCCGGCCCGACGTCCACCGGCTGCGACGGGCGCCCGGTGAGGGCGCCGACGTCCACGGTGCGGATCCAGCCGCCGAGGTGGTCCGAGGCCTCCAGCACGGTGACCCGGGGGCCGCCGCGGCGCGCCAGGTGGTACGCCGTCGCGAGTCCGCTGACCCCGCCGCCGACCACCACGACCGCGCGTTCCACCCGGCCAGCCTAGTCGGGGCTGTGGTGACACCATGGACCGATGGACGCCGACTCGACCGACTCTCCCGCGGCCTCTCCCGCGGCCTCACCCGCGGCCCAGGAGAAACCCCCCGAGGAGACCGAGCACCGCAACACCCCGCGCTCGGCCGCCTTCCGTGCCCACATCGCCGCCGAATGGGCGCCGCGCCCCGACGCCCTGCCCGACCGGCTGGCCTCGGCGCCCTACGCGGCCGAGCGACGTCGCCGGATCGCGGCCCTGTTCCCCGGCGAGCGGCTGGTGTTTCCCGCGGGGGCGCTGAAGCCGCGCAGCAACGACACCGACTACCGGTTCCGGCCGCACTCGGCGTTCTCCCACCTGACCGGTCTGGGCACCGACCAGGAGCCGGACGCCGTCCTTGTGCTCGAACCGTCGGCGGAGGCCGACGAGGGGTCCGAGCGGCCGGGCGGCGCGGGCGACGGGGCCACGCACCACGCCGTCCTGTACTTCCGGCCGCGGGCCGAACGCGACACCGAGGAGTTCTACGCCAACGCACGGTACGGCGAGCTGTGGGTCGGGGTCCGGCCCGGCCTCGAGGAGATCAGCGCCCTCACCGAGATCGAGACCCGCCATCTCGACGAGGTGCTGGACTCGATAGCCAAGGACAGCGGCGAGGACGGCGTCCGGGTGCGGGTGGTGCGCGAGGCCGACGAGTCGATCAGCGCGCATCTCGACGAGGTCCGGTCGACGGGGGCCGGGGGCGACGTCCGGGCCGCGGACACCGAACTGGCCCGGGCCGCGAGCGAGCTGCGCCTGGTCAAGGACGACTTCGAGATCGAGCAGATGCGCGAGGCCGTGGCCGCCAGCGTCCGGGGCTTCGAGGACATCGTGCGCGCCCTGCCGGAGGCGGTGGCAGCCGTCCGCGGCGAGCGGGTGATCGAGGGCGCCTTCGGGAACCGGGCCCGCATCGAGGGCAACGGCATCGGCTACGACACCATCGCCGCCGCCGGGCCGCACGCGTGCACGCTGCACTGGATCCGCAACGACGGGCCGGTGCGGGCGGGGGAGCTGGTCCTGGTCGACGCCGGGGTCGAGGTGGACACCCTGTACACCGCCGACGTCACCCGGACGCTGCCGGTCGACGGCGTGTTCACCGAGGCCCAGCGCCGGGTCTACGAGGTGGTCCTGGAGGCCGCCGACGCCGCGTTCGCGGTGGCCCGCCCGGGCTCGAGGTTCAGCGACCTCAACGCCGCGGCGATGGCCGTCATCGCCCGGCGGCTGGCGGAGTGGGGGTTGCTGCCCGGCACCGCCGAGGAGTCGCTGGCCGAGGAGGGTCAGTTCCACCGCCGCTGGATCGTGCACGGGGTGAGCCACCACCTGGGCATCGACGTCCACGACTGCGCGCAGGCCCGCAAGGCGATGTACATGGACGGCGTCCTCGAGGCGGGAATGATCTTCACGATCGAGCCGGGGCTGTACTTCAACCCCGACGACCTGATGGCGCCGGAGGAACTGCGGGGCATCGGGGTGCGCATCGAGGACGACGTGCTGGTGACCGTCGACGGATGCGAGAACCTGACCGCGGCCCTGCCCCGGACCGTGCCCGCGATCGAGTCCTGGATGGCCGGGCTTGGCATCTCCTGACCGATCATGAGCTCGCGGCGCCGTGCCACGGTGCTGGGCGCGGGCATCCTCGCCGCCGCGACCGTGGCCGCCACGATCGTGACCAGCGACGCCGCAGCCTCCTGGAACAGGGCGCGGGGGCGCACCCACCGGGCCCCGCCGCTGCACTCGGCGACCGTGGCGGTGACCGGCACCGGCGAGCGCGTGTTCCTGCAGGCCGACGACCTCGCCCGGCTGATCCCGGGCACCCGCGCCCTGGACCGCGCGGCGGCGGCCGAGCAGGTTGCCTGGCTGGAGGCCGGTACCGTCCCCGGACCGGTCGACCTCGCACCCGTGGTCCGCACCGCCCTGCTCGATCTGGACGTGCTGACCCTGCCCAACGGCGCCGCCGCGGCCGGCTGGTCCCCGCAGTGGCGCTACGTCTGGCCCCGGGACGCGGCGTTCGTGGCGGCCGCCCTCACGGCCTCCGGCCACCAGGGGGACGCCCGGCGCGTGCTCGCCTTCCTCGAGCGCGTGCAGCCCGAATCGGCCTCCTTCCAGGCGCGGTACACCCTCGACGGCAGCGGGTCCGTCCCGGACGACCGGGGCACGGAGGCGGACGGCGACGGCTGGGTGCTCTGGGCCGCGGACCGGTTGGCGCGCGCCGCGGACGACGAGCACAGGACGGCGGTGCTCGAGTCGCTCAGCACCCTGCTGGTCCGCTCCACCCGGGCCTGCCTGGCGGCCGTGGCGGACGGCGCGGAGCTGCCCGGAGCGGGGTTGGACTACTGGGAGGTGCCGTCCGACCGGCCCACGCTGGGGCTGGCGGCGCCCATCCTGGCGGGGCTCGAGGCGGCGCCGCCCCTGCTGCGGGCGATCGGCGAACCGGCGCTCGCCGCCCGGGCCCAGGAGGCCGCGGCCGCGCTGGCCGAGCGGGTGGCCCGGACCTTCGGCGCCAACGGCTACCCCCGCGAGTTCGGCAGCAGCGAGCGGGACGCCGCCGTGACGTTCCTGTTCCCGCCGTTCCGCCAGGTCGCCCCCGGACCGGACCTGGTGGCCGCCTGGCGCACGGCGCAGCACGAGATGCGCCGTCCGGCGGGAGGTCTGGCCCCCGGCGCGGGGTGGCGGGACGACGGGATCTCCTGGACGCCGGAGACCGCTCTGTTCGCGTTGACCGCGGCGGCGTCGGGCCGGACCGAGAGGATCTTGTCCCCTTCGACGTGCAGCTCGAGGCCGCAGCAGGCTTCGCACAGGTGACAGGTCCGCAGGACGCGTTCGGGCACGTCGCTCCTCCTTTCGAAGCTCCGAAGGTCGGGGCC
>CAYYCE010000407.1:0-3633 GCA_964469635.1 uncultured Kineosporiaceae bacterium | reverse complement strand
GTCGTCCCGCTGGTCGAGGCGATGCTCGGCGCCTACGGCGGCGGTGGCGCCACGGTCTCGGGGCGGCCGGACCCCGCCTGGCACGCCCTGGAACACCTGCAACCGATGTGATCCTGCAGGCGGGTCAGGTCACCAGCACGGTCACGGTGTGGATCAGCAGCCCGACCAGGCCGCCCACCACGGTGCCGTTGATCCGGATGAACTGCAGATCGCGGCCGACGTGCAGTTCGATGCGCCGCGAGGCCTCCTCGCCGTCCCAGCGCTGCACCGTCTCGGAGATCACGGTGACCACCTCGGCACGGTAGCTGGTGACCAGGTGAGCCGCGCCGTCCTCGGCGTAGGAGTCCAGCCGTCGCTGCAGGGCCTCGTCGTCGACCAGCCGCCGGCCGAAGTCCTGCACGGCGTCGGCGGCCCGGCGCCGCAGATCACTGCCCGGGTCCTCGACCGCCTCCTCGAGCGAGCGGCGCACCGTGACCCAGAGCTGCTCGACCGCCCCGCGCACATCGGGGTGGGACAGCAGCCGGTCGCGGAAGGCGTCCGCCTTGGCCTGGACGGCGGGATCGCGCTGCAGGTCACCGGCGAACTCGGCGAGCAGGTTGTCGAGGGCCTTGCGGGCCCGGTGATGCGGATCGGTGCGGACGTCGGCGGCGAAGTTCAGCGCCTCGGTGTAGGCCCGGTGGGCCACCCGCTGGTCGAGCCAGGAGGGGGTCCAGGCGGGGGCCCGCTCGAGCACCAGCCGCACGATGACGTCCTCGTGCTCGGACAGCCAGGAGTGCAGCTGATCGACCCCGACGTCGACCAGACGAGTGTGCGCGCCGTCGGCGACGATACGTTCCAGCAGCCGACCGGACGGCGGCCCCCACGGCTGGCGCAGCACCTTGCCGACGAAGACCTCGTCGAGGACGGCGAGCACGCTCTCGTCCCGCAGCACCGTCAGGGCGCCGCGCGCCAGACTGGCCAGTTCCGCCGTGGCCCGTTCCGCGCCGGAGCGACGGCTGAGCCATACGCCGCTGCGATAGGCGATCCGGGACCTCGAGACCCGCTTCCGGACAACGTCTTCGGCGAGGAAGTGCGTGGCGATGAAGTCCTCGAGGTTGTGGCCGAGGGCATCCTTGCGGGTGGGGATGATCGCGGTGTGCGGGATCGGCGGGTGGCGGAACAGGGCGGTGACGGCGAACCAGTCGGCGACCGCACCCACCATGGCCGCCTCGGCGCCGGTGTTGACGAAACCGAGCCAGCCCGAGTCACGGCCGCGCAGCGAGAGTAGGTAGATCAGGGCGGCCAGGGCCAACAGGGAGGTCGCGACCAGCTTCATGCGGCGCAGCTGCTCCAAGCGGATCCGGTCGGCGTCCATGGTTCACACTTTGGCACGCGTTCGGTTGACGTGCGGGGGAATGCCCCGCCGTTCTCAGGCGGCGACGTTGGGATGGGTCGGCCACGCGGACGACCGACCGACCCGCCGACATCGGCCATTCGCTCGCCTGCACGGCCGATGATATGTAACTGTAGGTGAATGACTTGGCACTCTCTGTGGAGTCCTGGCGGACGGGTTCACCGTAGAGCAGTCATCTCCTCGATGACGGTGCTGGCTGCGATCACGCTGGTCAGCCCGGCCTCCGCCGCCACCGTCGCCGAGTCCCCGGGGGGCACGACCTCACACTCCCGATCCTCCGGGCCGGCCTGGGCCCGCCAGCTCACGGGCGCCCGCCGGCCCACCGTGAGCGCCGTCCTGGGCCGGGCCCCGCTGCTCGGCCGCGTCCACCTGACCACGGTGCGCGAGCGGAACGGCAGGCCCGTGGCCGGGTCCCTGGTCGCCGCCGACCGGACCAGGGCCGCCCGGCTGGTGTCCCAGGCCCTGGCGGACCCGACGGTGCTCGCCGTCAGCGTCAGCGACACCGTCCGAGCCCTGGCGACCACGCCCGATCCCTACCGCGGCCAGCAGTGGGCCCTGGACCGGCTGGCGGCCGAACAGGTCTGGCAGACCCAGAACGGCAACCGGACCGTCGTCGCGGTGGTCGACACCGGCGTCGACGGCAAGCACCCCGACCTGGCGGGCGCCGTCGTGTCCGGGTGGGACTTCGTCGACCGCGGCACGGGCTGGTACGACCCCAACGGCCACGGCACGCACGTCGCCGGCGTGATCGCCGCACTGGCGGGCAACGGCATCGGCGGCGCCGGCCTCGCCCAGGGCGTGCGGATCCTGCCGGTGCGGGTCCTGAACCCCGCCGGGGCCGGCAGCGACGCCGACCTGGCCAACGGCATCGTGTGGGCGGCCGACCACGGTGCGAAGGTGATCAACCTCTCCGTGGGCTCGGCGCAGTACTCCCCCGCCGAGGCCGCCGCCGCGGCCTACGCCACCCAGCGCGGGGCGCTGCTGGTCAGCGCCTCGGGCAACTACCGGACGTCGGGCAACCCCGTGATGTACCCCGCGGCCTTCCCGAACGTGATCGGCGTCGGCGCCAGCGACTCCGAGAACGCCATCGCCTCGTTCTCCAACACCGGCAGCTACGTCGATCTCGCGGCCCCCGGCGTCGGGATCGTGTCGACGTACCGCGGCGGCTACTCCTCGATGGACGGCACCTCGGCGGCGACCCCGATGGTGTCGGCCTCCGCCGCCCTGGTCCGGGCTGCCGACCCCGGCCTCTCACCGGCCCAGGTCACCGCGATCCTGGAGCAGACCGCCCTGGACATCGAGAGCCCCGGCAAGGACGCCGCGAGCGGCTACGGTCTGGTGCAGCCACTGGCCGCCGTCAAGCGCGCGCTGGCGATCACCGAGGGCGCGACCACGGCGCCCCGGGTGGCCTCCTCCGACTACCCGAGCCGGCTGAGCGTGATCTCCGCCCCGTCCCGGGCGACCTACGGCTCGACCGCGCGGGTCACGTTCGGGCTCACGGTGGCCTCGCGGGCGGCCCGCGGGGCCCGCGTGACACTGTGCTCCGCCACCGCGCCGTCGTCGCGGGCACGCTGCGTGCGGGTCACGGCCAACAGCCGCGGACGGGCGACGCTCGCGGTCGTCGCGCGCGGGCACCTCACCGTCTGGGCTCGCTACGACGGGACCAGCCGGGTGGCCAGGGCCGACGCGCCCCCCGTCGCGATCTCGGCACTGCCCCGGGCCGTGATCCACGGCGGCACCCGAAGCCTGGGCCTGACGCTGCGGCCGGTGACTCGCACCCAGAGGGTGACGATCATGCGGTACACCGGTTCGAAGTGGGTCAGGTACTCCACGAGCAGGGTTGCGACGAACGGCCGGCTCACGGTCACCCGCCTGACCCGCGGCATCCTCTACCGGGTGTGGATCCCGGCCACCGACCGCACTCTGGCCCTGACCACCGCCGCCGTCAGGGCCCGCTGAACGCGCGGGACGTCGGACCCGCCCCGGCCGCCGCGACACCTGTGCGTAGCGGGGACCGGGCCTGCGGCCGGGGCCCACCGTGGCACCATCGCCCCATGGACGTCCTGCCTCCTGCCGGCGGGTCCCGGCTCCGAGGTCCGCGCCGTCACTCGCATCCCCCTGCGTCCTCTTCTTCCGCGGGCGCGTCGACGCCTCGACGCGGCTCGCATGCCCGGCCGGGGCGGCCACACTGGGGGCGCCGACTGCTCCTCGGAATGACCGCCGCGGTCCTGCTCGCCGGG
>CAYYCE010000406.1:0-3635 GCA_964469635.1 uncultured Kineosporiaceae bacterium | reverse complement strand
CGGCTGGACTACGCCACCGACGTGACCGGCATGCTCGTCGGGTCGTTCGCTCTCGACCCGGTCGCCGGGGCGCGGTTCCGCGCGGTCCTCGACGACCTGGTCAAGGCCCAACTCGGCGACACCACGGACGCTGGCGTGGGGCGGGCTGCCCCCGGGCACGACCAGCCCACGCTGCCGCTGCGGGACGAGCGCACCGCCTCACAGCGGCGTGCCGATGCGTTGCACCAGTTGTGCCGTGACGCGATGCCCGCCGAGGTACCAGAGCTCGCAGGGCTCGGGCATCGTGGGCCCGCGCGGGGGAGCACCCAGGTCGTGGTCCTCGCCACCCCCGACCAGATCGCCGCCGCCACCGGTGCGGACCCGTCCCCGGCGGGTGTGGCACCCGGGCTGGCGGTGAATGCCGCCGACGGCCCGATCTCGCGTCAGGGCCTGGCCCGCCTGCTCTGTGGGGCCAGCTTCTCCACGCTGACCGTCGGGGCCGACGGAGCGGTGCTCGCTCACGGCCGATCCCGTCGGTTGGCCAGCCTCGCACAGGTGCGGGCGCTGGCCGCGCGCGACCGCGGATGCATCGTCCCGGGCTGCACGGCGGCGCCGTCTCGCTGCGAGGCCCACCACATCACCTGGTGGCGCCGGGGCGGGTCGACCGACCTGGACAATCTGGCCCTCCTCTGCACCCGCCACCACACCGCCGTCCACGCCGGGCACTGGCGGATCGAGGTCGTCGACCGCCTGCCCTGGGTGGTCCCGCCTCCGTGGGTCGACCCTCAGCAGACTCCACGGCGCAACACCCTGGCGGCCGACGAACACCAGGCCCGCGCGCTCGGCCAGAACCTGGCGTGTGGCCACCGGCAGGTGCCGGGGCAGGTGCGCTTCGGCGATCGGGAAGGACTCCCGCCACCACGGGCCGACACGGGCTGACCGCGCGTGAGCGCGGCGCCTACGGGTCCTGCTCACAGCTGGGGAGTCCCCAGGACAGCCACTTCTGCTCTACGGCCGCCGGCAGATCGATGCTGTGGTGCCGAGCAAGCAACAGCACGTGGCAGAGCACGTCGGCGACCTCGTGGGCGAACGAGGCGTCGAGCTCCTCGACGCTCAACCCCTTGGGTCGGGCCCGCCCCTGCCGCATCAGGTGTGCCTGGGTCAGCTCGCCCAGTTCCTCGTGCAGTTTGAGCAGGAACCAGTCGTCGTCCCGGTCGATGCCGAACCGCCGGGCATAGTCCCGGGAGACCGACTCGATCTGCTCGGTCAGTTCGGTGAGGTCCACAAAGGCCTCAGTGTCCCTCGACCCCGGCGCGGCGGGCCACGGGCGGCAGCGACGACCACGGGAAGTCGATCCAGGCGTCGGTCCGCTTCCAGACGTAGTCGGGTTTGACCACGGACGCCGGCTTCTCGTAGATCACGACCACGCGCGCCTCGGCGACGTGCTCGGCGCAGAAGTCCTTCACGATCTCGAGTGTCCGGCCGGTGTCGGCGACGTCGTCCGCGATCAGCACCCGCAGGCCGGCCAGGTCGACGGCGGCCGGGGTCGGCGGGAGCATGATCGGGACCTCCAACCGCTGGTCGATCCCGGTGTAGAACTCGACGTTGATCACGGCCAGGTTCTTCACTGCGAGGGCGTAGCCCAACCCCATGCCGATGCCGAGCCCGCCCCGGGCGATGGACAGGATGATGTCCGGCTCGTAGCCGTCGTCCGCCACGGCCCGGGCCAGCTCCCGGCAGGCGACGCCGAACTGCTCGTAGGTCAGGATCTCGCGCTCGCTGCTCACGGCACCATCCTGGCGCGCCCCATCGAGATCGGGGAGTGGTGTGACCAACTCACGGCGCCCTGCCCCGGACACCCTGCCCCGTGCTGATACGTGAGGCCCGGGAGGCCGACCGGCCCCGGATCCACCCCGTCTTTCCCGGAGATCGTCGCCGCGGGGCGGACCTCCGCCTACGGCCTGACGGCCTGATCTCGGAGGAGCCCGGGTGTCGTGGATGAGCCGCCTCGCCTCCGGTCGCGGCATCAGAGGCGGCCTCTGCGAAACACGTCATCGGCTGGGCCCGGGAGCGCGGCCACCGAGGTATCCGGTGCATCTGTGGCCCAGCCGGGGCTTCCAGATCATCGGCACCGTGCCGGGTGGTCTCGAGCATGCCGAGCACGGCTACGTCGGGCTCCGTGATGTTCCTCAACCTGGTCCCGCCGGGTTGATCGGGGGTTGTTCGCCGGGTCAGTGGCCCGACAGCTGGGCCAGCCGCGACTCCAGCGCCGAGACGGAGGCGTCGCGCTGCTTGGCCGAGACGGGTGAGGTCTTGCCGCCCTCGGAGCACACCGGCAGCACGTCGACCGACAGCTTGGCCGCCCCGGCCAGCGCGCGCAGCTCGTCCACCCGGTTCCCGAACGGCGTTCCGCTTCCTGGGGAGTAGGCGTGCACCACCGAGTCCACCTCGCGCGGGTACAGATCGACCTTGGTCACCACGATCACCAGCCAGGTCGGCTGCGCCCGGCGCACCGCCATCGACGCGATCCGGTGGGCGGTGATGGTCCAGTCCTCGAGTTCGCGGGTCAGCTGGCTCTCGCGGTCGACGAGCGCCGACCCGGTGATCCCGGCGGCCCGTCGCCCGGTGGCGTAGCCGTTGGCGACCACGTGCAGCACGCCGTCCACCGCCTCGTCGTGGAAGACGTAGTCCAGCGCGGCCAGCCGGGTCGCCGCGTTCTCACCGGGGACGACCCGGAACCGGAACCCCTTGAGCCGCCCGGTCTTGCGGGTGCGCCGCTCCAGGACCGCCGATCCCACGTCGCCGGCTCCCTGGGACGGCGAGTGCCGGCTCAGCCGGTCGACCAGCGCCGTCTTACCCGCCCCCGTCATCCCCGTCACGGCGACCGTCGGATAGCGCTCGCGGAACAGGCGCCGCGCGCGGTGACCGCCGCTGGTCAGGGCGCCCAGGGCCGTGGCCACCGCCATCCCGCGATCGCGAGAGGCCATCGTGGCAAGCCGGTCCGGCTCGCCGACTCGAATGGACGGCGCCTTCATCGTGGCCCCCTTCACCTGCTCCCGCTGCCTGGCCCGGCACCGAACCTAGCCCAGCCCGGCGGCGTTCGTCGCGCCGCGCGCGCCCCGGTCGACCCGCCCGGTCCGAGCACGCCCGGTCCGAGCACGCCCGGTCCAGGGTGCTCGGTCTAGATGCACAGACACACCTCGTTGCCCTCGGGATCGGCCAGCACCCACCAGGACGGCGCGTGGGCGTCGCTGACCAGCCGGCCGCCCGCGTCCAGACAGGCCGCCAACCGGGCCTGCACCTGGTCCCGCGGAACGTGCACGTCGAGGTGGAACCGGCTGCGCACCCGGAGTCGTGGATCGTCGGCGGCGGTGGACTGGAACCACAGCACCGGCCCCCGGCCGTCCCGTGGGGTCAGCTCCACCTCCGTCTCGGCGGGGTCGGCCTGTTCCCGGTACCCGAGCGCCGCCGCCCAGAAGGGTCGCACCCGCTCGGCGTCCGCCACGTCCAGGGCGATCTCGACCCGTTCGGCCGGGGGTAGGGTCAGCGCCCCCACAGACGCCGCCGACTGGAGGATCTGGTGGGCCAGCTCGACGTCCAGCTGGGTCACCCCGCCCGCGGAGTGCGTCGACAGCGTGAACGTCACCGTGCACCAG
>CAYYCE010000405.1:0-3646 GCA_964469635.1 uncultured Kineosporiaceae bacterium | reverse complement strand
GGTGGTCATCAGCCACGACGTCCAGGTACTCGAGTCGACGGTCAACAAGGTCTTCCACCTGGACGCCAACCGGTGCGCGCTGGACCAGTACAACGTCGGTTGGGCGGCCTATCTGGCCCAGCGTGAGATCGACGAGCGGCGCCGCCGGCGCGAGCGCGCCAACGCGGAGAAGAAGGCCGCAGCCCTCATGGCGCAGGCCGACAAGATGCGCGCCAAGGCCACCAAGGCGACCGCCGCCCAGAACATGGCGCGGCGGGCCGAGCGGCTGCTCGACGGCCTGGAGGGGCCCCGCCGCGCCGACAAGGTCGCCAGACTGCGCTTCCCGGACCCGGCTCCGTGTGGCCGAACCCCGTTGTCGGCCACGGCGCTGTCCAAGAGCTACGGCAGCACCGAGGTGTTCACCGACGTCGACCTGGCGATCGACCGCGGCAGCCGGGTCGTCGTCCTCGGGCTCAACGGCGCCGGCAAGACGACATTGCTGCGGCTGCTCGCCGGGCTCGAGCACGCGGACACCGGCGCCGTGGACCAGGGTCACGGGCTCCGCCTCGGGTACTACGCGCAGGAGCACGAGACGTTGGACGTGGGGCGCACCGTCCTGGAGAACATGCGCACCGCGTCGCCGGGCCTGACGGACGCCCAGGTGCGCACCGTGCTCGGGTCCTTCTTGTTCTCCGGGGACGACGTCGACAAGCCCGCCGCCGTGCTCTCCGGCGGCGAGAAGACCCGGCTGGCCCTGGCCACGCTGGTGGTCTCTGGCGCCAACGTGCTGCTGCTCGACGAGCCCACCAACAACCTCGACCCCGCCAGCAGGCACGAGATCCTCGAGGCGCTGCACCGATACCGCGGCGCCGTCGTCCTGGTCACCCACGACGAGGGAGCCGTGCACGCCCTCGCCCCGGATCGGGTGGTGCTGCTGCCGGACGGCGACGAGGACCTGTGGACCTCCGAGTACCTGGAGCTGGTCTCGCTTGCGTGACTCCATGGTCATCCGCCGCGGCGATTGATGGCATAATCCGCTGTCACGCGATCATCGACCCAACGATCGCCGAGGGCCAGTGCCTCACCAGCTGTGGTTGTGCAGCCGGCGAGCCGTGGTTGTGTGGCTGGCAGGCCCACAACCGGACGTCTCCGAGGAGGAACAGTGAGCGAGACCGTCAAGAAGGGCGCCAGGATCACCGGTGCCGACCGTACGAAGCTGGCCAACGAGCTGACGAAGAAGTACACCGGGGGTGCCAGTATCCGTTCCCTCGCGGAGGCGACCGGTCGGTCCTACGGCTTCGTGCACCGCCTGCTGACCGAGAACAAGGTCCAGCTGCGCAGCCGGGGCGGAGCCACCCGCGGCAAGGCGAAGAAGTAGTCCCACCGCGGCCGGCGGATCCCGGGCCCACGGGCCGGCCTGAGATGCAGGCGCGAAGCACGCCCCCCGCGCCCGCAGTCGTTTTGGTCTGACAGGCTGGGTCTGTGTCCGGACATGGAGCATGGTCGACCCTGCGGTCCTACTCGCGTGACCCCGAGATCGCCACCCACCGCCTCGTCCCCGGGACCTGGCGGCGAGTGCTCGGGTATGCCAGGCCCTACCGCGGCGCCATCGCCGGATTCCTCGTCCTGACGGTGCTCGGCGCCGTCCTCGTCATCCTCACCCCGCTGTTGCTGCGCCGGATCGTCGACGACGGCGTCACCCCCGGCAACCGGTCGGTGGTGGTGCGGATCTCCCTGGCGGTGGCCGCGCTCGCCGTGGTGGACGCCGTCCTCGGCCTGGTCTCGCGATGGCTGTCCGCGCGTATCGGCGAGGGACTGATCTTCGATCTGCGCACCCAGGTGTACGGCCACGTCCTGCGCCAGCCGATCGCCTTCTTCACCCGCGCCCAGACCGGCGCGCTGGTCTCCCGGCTCAACAGCGATGTCATCGGGGCCCAGCAGGCCTTCACCTCGACCCTGTCCGCGGTGGTCTCCAACGTGGTCTCGCTGGTGCTGGTGACCGCGGCCATGCTCTATCTCTCGTGGCAGATCACGGTGGGCGCGCTGGCTCTGCTTCCGCTGTTCCTGTTGCCGGCCCGCCGGGTCGGTGCCCGGCTGCAGCGCCTGACCCGTGAGTCGATGCAGCTCAACGCCGAGTTGGGCTCCCGGATGACCGAGCGGTTCAACGTGGCCGGCGCGCTGTTGGTCAAACTGTTCGGCCGCCCCCCGGTCGAGGACCTCGAGTACGCCGACCGGGCGGGCCGGGTGCGTGACATCGGCGTCAGGATCGCGATGAGCAACCGGGTCTTCTTCACCGGGCTCACCCTGGTCGCGGCGCTGGCCACGGCCCTGGTCTACGGCGTCGGCGGGCTGGCCACCATCCGGGGCCAGATGACCGTGGGCACGCTGCTCGCGCTGGCGGCGCTGCTGGCGCGGCTCTACGGCCCGCTCACCGCGCTGTCCACGGTCCGCGTCGACGTGATGACGGCGATGGTGAGCTTCGAGCGGGTCTTCGAGGTCCTCGATCTGCAGCCGCTGGTGCGTGACCACGACGACGCCACCGAGCTGCCCCGAGGCCCGATGTCGGTCGAACTGGACCGGGTGAGCTTCCATTACCCGAGCGCCGAGGAGATCTCGCTGGCCTCACTCGAGCAGATCGCCGTCGCGGACCGTCCCGAGTCCTGGCCGGCGCAGGGCACGCCGGCCTCCGGGGACCTGGGCCCGGGCCGCCCGTTGGTCCTGGACCGGGTCGACCTGCGGGTCGAGCCCGGTCAACTGGTGGCACTGGTCGGTCCCAGCGGCGCGGGCAAGACCACGATCACGACCCTGGTGGCCCGGCTCTACGACGCCACCTCCGGCGCGGTGCGGTTGGGCGGGACCGACGTGCGCCGCCTCACCCAGTCCTCGCTGCACGAGGCCGTCGGCGTGGTCACCCAGGAGGCGCACCTGTTCCATGACAGCGTCCGGGCGAACCTGAGGTATGCCCGCCCCGGGGCCACCGAGGCGGACATGGTGGCGGCGCTGCGGGCGGCCCAGGTGTGGTCGGTGGTCGAGCGACTGCCCGAGGGACTGGACACGGTGGTGGGCGATCGAGGGCACCGGCTCTCCGGCGGCGAGAAGCAGCGGATCGCCCTGGCACGACTGCTGCTCAAGGCACCGGACGTCCTGATCCTCGACGAGGCCACGGCCCATCTCGACTCCGAGTCCGAGGTGGCCGTGCAACGGGCCCTGGACACCGCGCTGCGGGGTCGGACGGCGCTGGTGATCGCCCACCGGCTGTCCACCGTGCGCGCGGCCGACCTGATCGTCGTCCTGGACGGCGGCCGCGTGGTCGAGCGCGGTCGGCACGAGGAGCTGCTGGCCCGGCGGGGACTGTACGCCGACCTGTACACCACCCAGTTCGCTCAGAGCGACCGGGCCAGTCCACCGTCGACGGTGAGCACCGAACCGGTGACGTAGCTCGCGGCGGGCGAGAGCATGAATGTGGCCGGTCGGGCGAACTCGAGGGCCTCGCCGAAGCGCCGCAGCGGCAACGCGTCCTCGGTGCGTCGCCTCTGGTCCTGGGCCGCGGCCGGGTCGTCGGCCTCGCCCTCGCCCGGCCGACGCGCCGGCAGCTCACCCTCCTGGTGGCCGACCAACAGGACGTTGACGCGCACGTTGCGCACCCCGAGTTACTCGGCGAGGGTCC
>CAYYCE010000404.1:0-3650 GCA_964469635.1 uncultured Kineosporiaceae bacterium | reverse complement strand
TCAGGGATCTCAACGATCACCTGAAGCACGACGACTTCCTGGGCAAGGGCACCGTCACCACCTCGGAGATCTTCTTCACCTCGCCCTCGCGGTGCGCCGTGGCCGACTCCTGCGCGATCTCGCTCGACCGCCGGCTGACGGACGGCGAGACCTGGCAGGGTGCCATCGCCGAGATCGAGGCGCTGCCGTCGGTGCGCAGGTGGGGGGCGCGGGTCTCGCTCTACGACTACCGGGCGACGGCCTGGACCGGCCGCGAGTACGGCCAGGAGTGCTACTTCCCGACCTGGGTGATCCCCGAGGACTCCCCGCAGGTGCAGGCCGCCGCCCGCGCCCACCGGGCGATGTACGGCGAGCCCCGGATCGACAGGTGGACCTTCTCCACCAACGGGGTCGCGATCGCCGGCCGCCACGGGATCCCGGTGGTCGGCGTCGGGCCGGGCCGCGAGGAGCAGGCCCACGCGCCCAACGAGATCACCTGGAAGGACGATCTGGTCAAGTGCGCTGCCATGTACAGCGTGATGCCCACCCTGTACTGCGACATCACCGCCTGATCACCCCAGGTCGGGTGAACCCGGACCCGCCGGGACCTCCCGGCGGGTCCGGATCGCCGGTAGCGTCGGTACCGTTTCCGGTCGTCGATCCGGCTCGACCCGTCCGAAGGTGGAGGGCTACGGCATGATCAAGTTCGTCTACGAGATCGACTATCCGTTGGGGCAGAAGAGGTCCTACCTGGAGTGGGTGCGATCGATCGCCGACACCCTGCAGGCTCCGCCGGAGCTGAGACGGATCACCTCCTACGACAACATCTTCTCGGCGAGTCCGCAGCGGGTCGTGGAGTTCGGGTTCGACACCTTCGCTGACGGCGCCCGCTACTTCGAGCGGCCGGAGATCAGCAGAATCTTCCAGGGTGAGCTGCCCTCGCACGCCGCCCACGTCCGGATCAGCGTGTTGAAGGCGCTGACCGACTACGACAAGGGCGCCGGCGAGGACTGAGCCGCTGCGGAGCGGCCCGCCCCGGGTGGCGTGCGAGCCCCCTGACTTCACCACTTGAAGAACTCTTCAACTGTTAATGTCTGCGATCTGGGCGGAGTGGCGAGGTGGTGTGCGTGGTGGTCCCGCTGTATCAGGCGAAGGCCGACTTCTTCCGCACGCTCGGCCACCCGGCCCGGATCCGGGTGCTCGAACTCCTCAGCAAGCGCGAGCACGCCGTCCACGAACTGCTCGACGCCATCGAGATCGAGCCGAGCAACCTGTCCCAGCAGTTGGCGGTGCTGCGCCGCGCCGGCCTGGTCGAGCAGCGCCGGGACGGGGCCGCCGTGGTCTACACGATCAGCGTTCCCGAGGTGCGCGACCTGCTGCTGGCCGCCCGCGCCATCCTGGCCGGGGTGCTCGCCGACTCCGAACGGCTGCGTGCCGAACTCAGCGGCGAGTCCGCGTGAACCTGCGAGGTTGGGTGCGGCTGATCACCCGCGTGGGCCGAATCGCCGAGCCCGCCCCCGCGCCCCCCCGGGCGCAGTCGGATCCGGGGACGGTCGGCGCGGCGACGGCTCTCGGCGGGTCGGTGCAGGTGCGTCACGTGGACGCCGGGTCCTGCAACGGTTGCGAGATCGAGATCGGGGCGGCGTTCGGTCCGGTCTACGACGGCGAGCGCTACGGCGCCCGCCTGGTCGCCTCGCCCCGTCACGCCGACGTCGTGCTGGTCACCGGAGTGGTCACCCGGAACATGGCCGAGCCGTTGCGCAACACGGTCGAGGCCACCCCCCGGCCCCGGCTGGTGGTCGCCGTGGGTGACTGCGCGCGCAACTGCGGGGTGTTCGCCGGCGCCTACGGGGTGCTGGGTTCGGTCGCCGACGTCGTCGGCGTCGACCTCGAGGTGGCCGGCTGCCCGCCCGAGCCGCAGGCCATCGTCGAGGCGATGCGCCGGGTGAGCCGGCGATGACCGCCGTCGAGGCGGGGCTGGCCGCCGTCGGCGTCCTCACCGTCGCCGCCGTCGCGGTGGCCCTCCTCGACGAGGACCGCAGGGTGCGGCTGGCCCCGGTCGTCTCCATGATCCTCGGAGCGGCCGGGACGGCGACCGGGCTGGCCGCGTGGGCCGGCGGCACCGGCGGGCTCGCCGTCCCGACCGTGCTGCCCGACCCGGTGAGGTACGCCCCGGACCGGCTGGGCGGCACCTTCCTCACCATGATCGGCGCCGTCACCGTGGTGGCGGCCCTGTGGGCGCTCGGCTCGGCCCGCGGCGCCGCGGGCTCGCGGACGGCGTGGGTCGCCTTCCCGCTGTTCGCCACCGGCCTGATGGCGGTCACGGCCGCGGCGGACGTGGTCGCCTTCCTGCTGGCCTGGGAGGTGATGGCCCTCGCCTCGGCCGTCCTGGTGCTCACCGACCAGGCCCGGCGTCCCGAGGTCCTCGGCGCCGGACTCTGGTACGCCGCGATGACCCATCTGTCGTTCCTGCTGGTGCTCGGCGGGTTCGGGGTGCTGGCCGCCGAGACCGGGGGCACCGATTTCGAGACCCTCGCCGGCGTCGATCCGCACGGTCGGGCGGCCTCGGTGGCCGCCGTCCTGTTGATCGTGGGGTTCGCCACCAAGGCCGGAGCGGTGCCGCTGCACGTCTGGCTGCCCCGCGCCCACCCGGAGGCGCCCAGCCACGTCAGCGCGCTGATGAGCGCCGCCATGGTCAAGGCCGGGATCTACGGCGTGCTCCTGGTCGTCGTCCGGTTCTCGCCCGGCGGCCCGCAGTGGTGGGGCGCGCTGATCCTGCTGCTGGGCGCCGCCTCGGCCGTCTTCGGCATCCTGCAGGCCGGGGTCGCGGCCGACCTCAAGCGGCTGCTGGCCTACTCGACCAGCGAGAACGTCGGCCTCATGCTGTGCGCGATCGGCGCCGCCCAGATCACCCTGGCCCACGGCGACGTCGCCACCGGCCGGGCCCTGCTCGTCGCCGCCCTGCTGCTCGCCCTGGCCCACGCGGCCGCCAAGACCACCCTGTTCCTCACCGCCGGGTCGCTGCTGCACGCCACCGGCCTGCGGGACCTCGACCGGCTCGGGGGGCTGTTCGGGCCGATGCCCTGGACCGGCGCGGCGTTCGGCGTCGCCGCCCTGGGCGCGGCCGCCCTGCCGATCAGCGCGGGTTTCGTCGCCGAGTGGACCCTGCTGCAGGCCCTGGTCCACGGTGGGCGGGCCGGCGACCCGTGGCTCGGCCTGATGTCGGCGGTCACCGTCGGGGTGGTCGCCCTGACGGCCGGGCTGGCCCTGATGACCTTCACCAAGGCGTTCGGCATCGCCTTCCTCGGCCGACCCCGCAGCCGCGGGGCCGCCGCCGCCCAGGAGGAGGGTCCGGCGGCGCGCACGGCGGTCGTGCTGGGGGCCGCGGTCGTCGTGCTCCTGGGGCTGGCGCCTGGTCCACTGGCCACGGCCCTGGCCCGAGCGCTCGGGTTCGAGGGGATCAGCGGCGCCGGCACCACGCTGTCCGCCGGCGTCCGGCTGCAGTCCCTGACGCCGGCGAATCCCCCGCTGCTCGACCCGATCGCGCTGACCCTGACCGGGTTGCTGGCCGGGGCCGCGGTGGCCGCGGTCGCGGCGCGGCTGCGACGCCGGGCGCCGCGCCGCGCCGTGGATCTGGCCTGGGGCTGCGGCGGGGTCCGGGTGAGCCCGCG
>CAYYCE010000403.1:0-3651 GCA_964469635.1 uncultured Kineosporiaceae bacterium | reverse complement strand
GATCAGCCGAGGGCGCAGCCTGGCGGCGGCGCCCATGGCGGCCGCCGTGATCGCCCCGATCACCAGGGCTCGCCCGCCCAGGGACAGCCGGTCCCAGGCGAAGACCAGGAAGACCACCCCGGCGACCGCGATCAGCAGCGCTCCGAGGGCGACCAGCACTCCCTGGACGCCGATCCTGGCGAGCAGCGAGGGCCGCGCCGGTCGTGGCGGCCGCAGCTGTTGGGGCGCCGGCAGTTGCGGCGCAACCAGCGGCGGAACGAGCGGTGGCGGGACCGACGCCCTCCCCCGGAGCGTGTCGATCAGGCCCTGACGCTCGGTGAGCAACCGACCGATCTGCACCGAGAGCGCCGCGAGCCGGCGCCCCTCGGGGCCGGACAGGTCAAGGCCGCACACGGGACAGTGGGGTCCGGTGAGCGCGGCCGCACACGAGGGGCAGCGGGACAGATCGGAGAGCAGGCGCAGGTCCTGCCCGGAGCCCCGAGGGTCCCCCGTGGTCACCATCAGGCCTCCCCGCCCGTCGGTCCGACTGATCGAGTGCATCGTCCTGATATATCGAGTAGATACATCAGCACGCTAGATCCAGGCCTGACCCGGCGCAACCCGTCGCCGGACCTCTCCCCGTCTCGCCACCTCTCATCGGCATCCTCGCCACTCGCCCCGAGCACCCGGGCCGGATCATGCCCGTCCCGTCCCGATCCTGCAGGTCGGCGGGCCGCCCGCTCGCCAGGGTCGGCCGCCGGCTCTTGGCAGGTGTTGCCGGCGAGCCGGACGATGCGCTCCGGGTTGAATCGCTGGAACCCGTGCAGGGCCGGAGAGACCGAGGAGGGCCGATGGCGCGCCGGATCCGGATCGGGATCGACACCGGGGGGACCTTCACGGACGTCGTCGCACTCGACGAGGGCACCGGCGCCGTGGTGACGACCAAGACCCCGTCCACGCCGGTGGACCCGGCCGAGGCCTTCGTGGCGGGCATGCACCTCGGACTGGACCTGCAGTCGGCCACCACCGCCGACCTGACCTCACTCAGCCACGGCACCACCGTGGCGACCAACCAACTGCTCGAGGGCGCGATCGACCGACTGGGCTTCATCACCACCGAGGGCTACGAGTTCGTCCTCGAGATCGCCCGCCAAGCCGTGCCCGACGGGTACGGCAATTCCTACTTCTGGGTCAAGCCGCCGCGGATCGTGCCGGCGGATCTGGTCCGGACCGTGGCCGGAAGACTCGACGTCACCGGGGCCGAGGTCAGGCCCTTCGACGTCGAGGGCGCCACCGCTGTGGCCCGCTGGTTCCGCGATCGCGGCATCACCACCCTCGGGGTGTGCTTCCTGCACTCCTACGCCAATCCGGCCCACGAGGAGGCGATGCGCGAGGTGCTGGCCCGCGAACACCCCGACGCGGTGGTCTCGATCTCGAGCCAGGTGCTGCGCGAGTACCGCGAGTACGAGCGCAGCATGACCACCCTCGTGGACGCCGCGGTCAAGCCCCGGGTCTCCGCCTACGTCGCCACCATCGCCACCCGACTGGCCGAGGCGTTCACCAGGCAGGAGGCCACCGCAGATCGCCGGGTCCCGCTGTGGGTGATGAAGTCGAACGGTGGTGTCCTCTCCGCCGCCGAGGTGGTCCATCAGCCGATCACCACGGTGCTGTCCGGGCCGGCGGCCGGGGCCCTGGGCGCCGCCCTGATCGCCCGCGAGGCGGGTTTCGGCAGGGTTCTCACCTGCGACGGCGGCGGCACCTCGACGGACGTCTCGGTGGTCCTCGACGGCGAGCCGACGCTGACCACCGAGGGCAGCGTCGGAGGCTACCCCAGCAAGATCCCCATGATCGACGTGGTGACGGTGGGCGCCGGCGGAGGGTCCGTCGCCTGGATCTCCCCCGAGGCCGGCCTCAAGGTGGGACCGCGTTCGGCCGGGGCCGATCCGGGCCCGATGTGCTACCCGGACGGCGGGGGCGAACCGACGGTGACCGACGCCCACGTGGTCCTGGGCCGGATCCCGCCGCATCTGCTGGGCGGGCAGATCCCGCTGGACGTCGACGCTGCGAGCCACGGTGTCGCCACCCTCGCCGAACGGCTCGGAATGGACGCGACCGCCTGCGCCGCAGGCATTCTCGAGATCTCGGCCTGGAACCAGGCCAACGCGCTGCGGCAGGTCTCGGTCAGCCGCGGACTCGACGTCCGCGACTTCACCCTGACCACCTTCGGCGGGTCGGGATCGCTGCTGGCCTGCCGGCTGGTCGACATCCTCGACCTCGCCGGCGTGCTGGTGCCGCGCAGCCCGGGAACCGTCTCGGCCTTCGGGCTGCTGACGGTCGACGTCCGCAACGACTACGTGCAGACCGCCGTCAGCACGCACGCCGCCCTCGACCCGGGGGCCGTCGAGCGGACCTTCGCCGAGCTGACCGCCCGCGCCGCCGACACGCTGGACGCCGAGGGCTTCGCCCCCGGCGAGCACCGCTTCGCCCGCACGGCCGACCTGCGCTACTTCGGCCAGGCCTTCGAGGTGCGGGTACCGGTGCCGGACGGCGCGCTGGACGGGGCGCGCGCCGACGAGGTGGCCGCCGCCTTCCACGCCGAGCACCGGACGCTGTACGGCTACGACTTCGCCGACGATCCACGGCAACACCTCGAGTGGGTCAACCTGCGGGTGACCGGCATCGGCCCGATCACCCGACCGCAACTGCCCCGGCTGCCCGCCCGCACCCCCGCGGACGGCGACGTCGAGGCCCGCGCCCGGCGCGCCGTCCGGCCGGTCTGCTTCGACATCGACGACGGCTACCTGCCGGCGCCGATCTACGACCGCGACGCCCTGCTGCCCGGCGACGTCGTCACCGGCCCGGCCGTGGTCGAGGAGTTCGGCTCGACCGTGCCGATCCACCCCGGATTCGCCTCGCGCGTCGACGATTTCGGCAACCTGGTGATCTCGCGGGAGGGCGGGCGATGAGCTACCGGTACGGCGGGCGGCTGACGCCCGAGGGCAGCACGGTCGACCCGGTCGTGGTCGAGATCGTCGCCGGGTCGCTGGCCAGCGTCGAGAAGGAGGTCGAGGCCGCGATCGGGCGGACGTCACGCTCGCCGATGATCCGCGACGCGCACGACTTCCGCGCCGGCATCCACGACCGGCACCTGCGCAAGCTCACCGGCCGGTCCTACTCGGCCCTGGTGCATCCGGTGGCCCGCGACTACCCGCTCGAGACGATGCGACCGGGCGACGTGTTCTTCCACAACGACGTCTACAACTCCGAGGGTGGCATCGGGCACCTGCCCGACATGTGCGTCACCGTTCCCGTGTTCGTCGACGGGCAGGTCGTCGCGTTCGTCCAGGCCTTCGGCCACCACGACGACATCGGCGGCTCGGTGCCGGGTTCGATGCCGAGCCACGCCACCAGCGTGTTCGAGGAGGGGCTGATGATTCCTCCGATCAGGCTGTGGGACCGGGGCGTGCCCAACGAGGCCGCGCTGAAGATCATGACGCGCAACACCCGGATGCCCGACTCGCTCGCCGCCGACCTGGACGCCGAGTGCTCGGCCTGTCTGAGGGGCGGGCGGCGCCTCGGCGAGCTGTTCACCCGTTACGGCAGGAACGTGGTCGAGGCCGCGTTCGACGCGATCCTCGAGCAGACCACGCAGACCTACCAGCGTGAGATCCT
>CAYYCE010000402.1:0-3658 GCA_964469635.1 uncultured Kineosporiaceae bacterium | reverse complement strand
CCGGTAGGCGAGGACCACGTCGTGGGGGATCCGGCCGCGGTCTGGCACGTCATGGTGACTCTTGTTGCTCCGGCTGCGGACAAGGGTCTGACTGCCTTGTGGCCTTGGTGGGTGGGCCGAGCGGACCGCGGGTGGTGACCGTGTACTCAGCCTGGAGGGCAATCACCTGGCAAGTCCGACGGCCACGCCGCAGGCCTCGTCATGAAAGGCCTCAACGATGTCGCTGCTACGTATGGTGTTCACGGCGGGGAAAGAGAGGGCGCTGGACACCCGGCGCTATCCGCGTCGGCGCTGGAGGACTCTATCGTGAAGCTCAAGCTCGACCTGCATGACATCTACAACCGGGGTGATGAGGTCGAGCGAGCGCTCCAAGCGATCATCGACGAGGCGATCGAGAAGAAGGCGCCCCTGGTGGAGATCATCCCCGGCAAGGGCTCCGGTCAGCTCAAGAAGCGGGCGCTGCGGTTCCTGGACCGCAAGGACATCAAGGCCCTCTACCACCGGGTCGAGAAGGACTCCGACAGCTTCGGCCGCGTCTTCGTCCACTTCAGGTGGAAGTAGCCACCTGGCCCCGCTGCAGGCCAGCCGAAGATCCCGAGACACTGGATCGGGGCGTGCCCCAAAACTGCATCGCGACATTGATCCGAGACGGCTCACTCGCGGTGGGACGCTACGCGTCGTTCTTGTCGACCCGGGCCGCCTCGTCAGACGTGAGGAGGACGACGTTGCCATCGGGATCGTCGACCATGGCTGCGTACGGGCCCGAGGTCTGTGTGGGTGGCATCCGGCTAGGATGGCCCGCGGCGACGAGGTCCGCCCAACGCTGGTCGACGACGGCTTTCTCGCCCACATAGAACTCGAGCAGCTGCTGATAGCCCCCGGCCGGGCGGGTCCAGGATGGATCGTAGGTGGCGGCGAAGGACGTCGTGAGCAGCAGACTGACGCCGCTGCCCATTCGATGAATGACGACAGGTCGACCGGACACTGGATTCGGGAGGTCGAGACCAAGGTCGCGATAGAAGGCGACCGACGTCGCTAGATCGCGGACCTCGAGGATCAGCATGCTGAGCTGGATCTCCATCCGCTCACTCTCCCACCAGGACCGGTGGACCAAACGGTCGCGGCCCACTTTGCGCGACGCTAGCCTCCGGGGTGCGCGCGAGTGACGTCCAAGGCTCAGGGTGTGGGGACATGGCCAGGCCGACTTCGCGTGTCGGAGTGATCTTCGAGATCTTCGCGACGCGGTGGCCCGCGGCGAGATCACCCTGTGGAGCCGCCCGCAAGTCAGGGTCGGTTGACGCTACCCGGTGGCCGGCGTCGTCCTCGATATCAACTCCCTTGAGCTCCGTCCAAGGGTTGATGTCCCGGTAGTACGCCACCCCTTCGTGACGCTCGAGTTGACCACACACAGGTGCGTTGACCGCGCGCCGGCGCGTGTGGCAGCGGCCACTAGGATCGCCGACGGACCCAGAGGGCACGTAGTCCGAGGGTCACGAGCGAGACGACCGTGGTCGCTATGCTCAGGCCGGCCAGCACCATGATCGTGCCGACCCCGTACAGGCCGGTCTCGTCGGCGCGGGCCGCCTGTGCGGTCCATGCCGCGGTGAACGCCAGGGTCAGCGCAGTGGCGGCCGGCAGAGGCCGGACGCCCACCAACAAGGCGCCCACGAACAGCGCCAGCAGCGACAGTGCACAGCCGATCACCTGCCATACCTCGTACGGCCCACTGGCCACTTCCGTGACGGGGTCTACCTGGTACTGCTGGTCCCATCCCATCCACGCGAACCACGACAGTGCGGAGCAAACGGCGACGGCAGGGACTCCGATCACCTGGAACGGAGGGCCGGACCGCCTGCGGCTGTTGGAGATCGATGTCATGACGGGAACCTACGGCGGCTGCCGACCTGTCGCCTGAGCCTAGATACTCAGCGATGTCACTCGACCGACTCGGTCTCCCATTGCTTGTTCCGTCCCGAAAGATCAGGGGACCATGCTCAGGCGGGGAGCCCACCGCGGCACTTGTGCCGGCTCACCGGGCCCGGGGTGCTCGAGGCAGTGGAACTCGACCCGGGACCTTCCCGGGCGCCGCACTGTCGGGTTCGGCTGGGCGCGGCGCGCACGTGCACGCAGTGATCCGGCCGTTCACCTGTCTGGTGGGCCGTCCTGAAAGGGGGCGGGCGATGCTCGCCGAGGTTGAGCAGATCTCCGGTCTTCGTGCTCGACGGCGGTTCGCGTTGGGTTGCCTGCGCGCCCTGGCTCTCCACGTTCCGCCGGTGGTTGGGGGCTTCTTCGTGGCGGGTCTGCTCAGTCTCGTTGTCGCCACGGCGGCTTGATCCGATACTCCGGTCTGGTCACAGCATCCTCGACATGGCCAAGACGGCCGACGGGCCAGGGCGCCTACGCGGGTGACTCGCTCTACATCGGTTGGAAGTTCAAGCGGGGCGGCAATGTCGCACTCGGCCACGCGGCCAAGCTCGATCCGGCGACCGGTGCGGTCGACGTGACCGGTACCGCCGATACCGTCGGCCCGACCGGCACGCTCCGTGCGGCGCGATGGCCAATGGCATCCAGGCCACCGCGGACGGCTCGAAGGTCCTCCTCGCCGGTCCGTTGACAACGATCAACGGCACCTCGGTGACCGGTGGTATCGCCGTCCGCTACGGGACGTCGGCCGCTTCCTGCCGAACCAGATCGGTGGGGTCCAGGGCTGCGGCGGCGTCGGTTGGTGAATCAACCGGCACTACCTCAGCGACGACCGCCTGCGGCGCTACGCCGGCGATGTGTGCCCCGACCTACGTCCACCAGTGGGACGCGGTCGGCCTCGCGGCGCCGTCGAATCCGACGTGCTGTGGCGCGACACGTGCAACGGCGTCAGGCGGGGCCGGCGCGGGGCCAACGGGCATGTCTACTACGGCACCCACGGGGCAGCACGGGTTCCGGCGGCTCGCGCACCGCCGAGCCGGGCGGGCCGAACGGGACGACGCCGCAACGGTTCTGGATCTTCCGCCCCAGCGACGGCTACCTGCTCCCGTGTGCTCCCGGGTCGGGCTCACCGATGGGGCTGTGGCCCCACGCGGCCGGCTCGGTGGGGCCTGCTCGTCGGCGGTGACCTCACCTTCGCCGGTGCCCGGGACCTCGTCCAGCAGGGCTTCGCCGTGTTCCGCGGCACCCCCCATGGGCCGCAGTGACAGACCGTTAGACGGGCCGTTCGCCCGCCGTATGGTCCGCCCACCCGGGTGGTGGGCTACACTACGCCCACCACCCGGTGGGGTGCATGACGGCGATGGGGATCGCCCCGGGGGGAAGGCCTTACCGAAATGGCTGCTCGATCCACGACGCGTCGGAGAGTTCTCGCTGCGGTGGGTGCCGCAGTGACGGCCACCGCGCTCACGGTGCCCGTCGTGACCGCCACCTCCGCCTCGGCGGCACCGGGCACCAGCGCATCGAGCACGATGTCGCGCTCGTGGGGCGTCGACGGCCGGGTGCTGGCCCTCGCCCCAGCGGGCGAGGTCACCATGGTCGGCGGGGCCTTCGCCACGGGCGTGGGACCGGCAGGGGACCAGATGCCGCTGGGGGCGGTCGGCAAGTTCCGCCTGGCGACCGGCACCTTCGACCCCTGGCCGGTGACCGTGGACGGTCCGGTCAACGCCATCGCGGT
>CAYYCE010000401.1:0-3664 GCA_964469635.1 uncultured Kineosporiaceae bacterium | reverse complement strand
CGCGGCCGGGCGGCCGTGCTCAAGGTCAACGGCGAAGAGGTCTCCTCGCTGATGCGGGGCGTCAGCACCGGGATCAGCACGGCCAGGGCCAGGGCGACCGCCGCGGCCCGCCGTCCGCCGCTCAGCACGCCGCCCAGGTCGTCGCGGACCCCGGACGGACCCAGCACCCGACCCCAGGCCCGGATCCGGTCGCCGCGGTCCGCGGCGACCAGCAGCAGGTAGCCGGTGGCGGCGATCAGGAAGTACATCCAGTGGACGCCGTGCGGCAGGACCGCCGCGGGCACGCTGTAGACCGCCAGCAGCGGCAGCCCGGCGACCGCGGGCTGTTCCATCGACACCGCGATCAGGTCCACGACGAAGGCCACCAACGCCATGCCGAGGACGGCGGGCAGCAGGACGCCCGGGGTGACCGTGATCGGCGGCGCCGACTGCCGGATGGCCTCACCGCCCTCTCCGAGCAGGTCGCGCATCGTGGCCAGCGACGTGGGTGTGGGAACGATCAGCGCGAAGGCGTCCTCACGCGCGAACAGGGCCGTGATCGTGGCCGTGAGGGCGGCGACCTGGGCCAGCGCCGTCGCGGGCCAGAACGGGGTGAGCATCCGGACCGCGATCCCGGTCACCGAGCAGACCAGGATCACCAACAGGACCGGGACCCACCAGCCGGAGCCGGCGAACAGCGGGCGCAGCGCCGCGCTCGCGAGCACGGTTGCGGTCAGCGCCGCCAGAGCCATGCGCACCTGGGCGGGCACGCCCGTCTGCGTGCTGCCCGGGGCCTGCCGCCGGCGCGGCTCCCGCGAATCGGGGGGCTGCCGGTCCCGGGGTGGCGGGGTCTCCCGCCGGCTCGTCAGGGTGGTCATGCCCGACCGCCCACCGGCAGGGCGGCGCCCGAGGCCATCGCCCGGCGCCAGGCGGCCGGCACCGAGTCGGCGACGGCCACCTCGGTGACGATCCAGCCCGCCGTCGCGAACACGGCCGCGGCACGCTCCCGGACTCCGTCCGAGGCGGCGGGGACCGGTGAGGAGCGGGGGGCCCACTGCGGCACCCTCAGCAGCAGGGCCACGGCGCTGGTTCCCGGGTTACGCAGGTCGGCGATCGCCCGGGCCGCCCCCTCGGACACCTCCCCGAGCACCGCCACGATCAGCCCGTCGCCGTGCGAGTGCTGCAGCGCCGCCGCGGCGGCCGCCAGACCGTCGGAGTCCGACAGTTGGGCGAGCGCCAGCCGATCCAGCAGCAGGCCGGTGGCGGTGGCCCCACGCGGCGAGGTCCACGACGTCGACGGCTCGTCGATCAGCAGACGGACGGCGTAGCGCTGATCGGTGAGGTGGACGGCCACCGAGGCGGCGGCCGAGACCGCCCACTCGAAGCTGGAACCCAGCCCCTCGCCGCGGTGGGCCTCGCGCCGGCAGTCGAGCAGGATCGTCGCCCGCATCTGCCGCGGCTGCTCGTCGCGGCGGACCATCAGCTCGCCCCGGCGGGCGGTGGATCGCCAGTGCACCCGGCGAAGGTCGTCGCCGTGCCGGTACTCGCGGATGGCCACGTCGTGCTCCCCGCTGGCCGCGGCGGTCCCCGCGATGGCCTCGCCGGTGCCGCCCCACTGGCCGCCGGCCGGGTTGCCCACCAGCGGCCACGTCTGCGGCACCACCACCAGCGGGTCGGTCTCGGTGAAGGCCCTGGTCACCTCGCACAGCCCGAACGGGTCGGCGACCCGCAGCCGCAGCGGACCCACCGGGTCGCGGCCGCGCACCTGAGTGTGCAGCGAATAGGTGACCGCCGCCCGTCGCCCGCTCGGCAGCGGGGCCAGCACGAATCGCGGCGAGGGGCCCAGCACGTAGGGCACGGTGTCCTCGGCGAGCAGCACCCTGGTCACCAGGCGGGTGAGGTTCTCGAGCTCGAGTCGGACCTTGGCCACCGCACCGGCCATCACCCGGGAGGGGGTGATGGTGCGGGTCAGGGCGAGCCGCAGCTGTGCCCGGCCGACAGCGATCGCGCAGCCCAGCGGCAGGACGATCAGCAGGATGCCGATGCGAAGCAGATCGCGCTGGCCGAGGGCGAACGCCGAGACACCGGCGGCGGCTCCCGCGGCGACGAAGGAGCGGCCTCGGGTGGTCAGGGAGCCGGTGGTGGCCCGGATCCAGCGCATCAGACGCCGGTTCGGGCCCGGGGAGCCGGGACCTGGGACAACAGCGTTGTCAGCGCCTCCTCGGGGCTGACCTGGTGGATCGCGGCGTCCGCGCTCGGCAACAGTCGATGGGCCAGGACCGGCTGGACCAACGTCTGGACGTCGTCCGGCAGCACGTGGTTGCGGCCCTCGAGGACGGCGTGCGCCTTGGCGGCGCGCAGCAGATGCAGTGCCGATCGGGGAGAGGCCCCCAGGCGCAGGTCGGGCGAGGACCGGGTGGCGCGCACCAGTGCCACGACGTAGTCCTTGATGACGTCGGCGGCGTACACCGACCGGGTGGCGGCTGTCAGGTGGCGCACCGTGTCGGCGTCACAGACCGCGGCCAGCGTGGTCAGCGGGTCGTGGTCGCCGTGCCGGTCGAGCATCTCGCGCTCGGCCGCTCCCGCGGGGTATCCCATGGACAGCCGGGCCATGAAACGGTCCCGCTGGGCCTCCGGCAGCGGGTAGGTGCCCTCCATCTCGATGGGGTTCTGGGTGGCGATGACGATGAACGGCGGCTGGAGCCGGTAGGTCGTGCCGTCCACGGTGACGTTGCGCTCCTGCATGCACTCCAGCAGCGCGGACTGCGTCTTGGGGCTGGCGCGATTGATCTCGTCGCCGACGACCACGTTGGCGAACACCGCACCGGGCTTGAACTCGAAGTCGCCGCGCTCCTGGTTGTAGACGCTGACCCCGGTGATGTCGGACGGCAACAGGTCGGGGGTGAACTGGATGCGGCGCACCGAACAGCCGATGGAGCGCGCCAGGGCCTTGGCCAGCATGGTCTTGCCGACTCCGGGCACGTCCTCGAGAAGCAGGTGCCCCTCGGCGAGGAGCACGGTGACGGCGAGTCGGACGACGTCGGGCTTGCCGTCGATCACCTGGTCCACGGCGGCGCAGATTCGATGCGTGGCCTCGTGGGCGGACTCGATCGAACCCGCGAGTGTGCCGGGCGGCGTGGTCGTCGTCACCGACTTCTCCTTTCGACCGGTCCGTCGCTCGGCCGGCGCCCCAGTCTCTCAGGCTCGCAGGCCTGGCGCCCTCAGAGAACTCGTGGCGGCTCCCCACTTCCCCCCACCATGTGATGGACGTCGGACACAGGACATCCGGAATGAGTGAAGAACCATGATTCGTCCCTTACCTGAGCGGTGCCGGGTGTGGCGCTGGGTCGGTGGGGGCGGTTGGTCGCACTCGCATGTGGTGGCTCGCTTTCGGGCTCCTGACCTGGCCATTCCTCGTCCCACGGGAGGAGCGCGCCGCCGGGATGTCGTTGACGGTGGGGGGATGTGGAGTAGAGTGGGGACGTCTGGATGACAGGGGTGAACCCCGCTACTCAGGGGGAGGGGCTGGGCGCATGTTCCTCGGCACCTACACCCCTCGCCTCGACGACAAGGGCCGGCTGATCCTTCCGGCGAAGTTCCGCGAGCAACTGGAGGTCGGAGTCGTGGTCACCCGGGGACAGGAGCGGTGCCTCTACGTCTTCCCGGAGGCGGAGTTCACCCGGAT
>CAYYCE010000400.1:0-3669 GCA_964469635.1 uncultured Kineosporiaceae bacterium | reverse complement strand
GGCGCAGCGGCCGAACTGTGCGCCGTGCCGGTGGCCAACTGCGTCACCCTGCCCGATCACGTCCGGACGGCGGACGCGGCCCTGATCGAGCCGCTGTCCTGCACCGTGCGGGGCTTCGACGTCCTGCAGCCCAGGATGGGCGACCACTACCTGATCTACGGCGCCGGGACCATGGGGCTGATGAACCTCGAGATGGCCAAGCGCGCCGGAGCGGCGAGCGTGGACATCGTCGACCTCAACCCGGCCCGGCTGGAAACCGCCCGGATCCTGGGTGTCGACAACGCCGTGACGTCCGCGGACGAACTCGACCGGGGCCGGGGCTGGGAGACCGTGATCGACTGCACCGGCGTGGTGGCCGCGATCCAGGACGGCCTGGAGCGGGTGGCCAAGGGCGGCACGTTCCTCCAGTTCGGCGTCTCGGACGAGAAGGCCGTCGCGACCTGGAGCCCGTTCAAGATCTACAACCAGGAGATCCGGATCGTCGGCTCCATGGCCGTGCTGCACTCCTATGAGCGGGCCGCGGACCTGTTCGCCGCCGGACTGCTCAACCCGGACGTGCTGGTCAGCGACCGGTACCCGCTCGAGGACTACCCGGCCGCGCTCGACCAGTTCCGGCGGGGAATCGGGCGCAAGGTCCAAGTCACCCCGAACGCCTCGTAGTGGGCCGATCGGTGCTTGACCGGCGGGTGGTGTCGCCGAGGGTCGAAGGGTGTGTATCACCGCGTTCCGCCCCGGTCCCGAACGCTAACGATTGGTTATGAATTGCCCATGCCTCCCCCCGGCAGCGGCGGAGAATCGCGTTCGTTCCCAGGTCAGGACGGTTCTGTCCTACGGTATGGGGCGCTGCGACAGCATTCTGAGCGGCAGCGATGAATGTCGGAGTGCAGCACGGTGCCGAAGGCGGCTCGGGGCGGCGGAGGGAGCACGATGCAGGGGGACACCCGCACGCCAGGTCCTGGAACGCCGCAGGGGCCCGACGCCGTGGCCGGGTCGAGTGCCGACGCCCCCACCCTCGCATCGGTCCAGGGCGGCTGGTTCGACGTCGCGCCGCCCGCGCCGGCCGATCGCGGCCCCGCCGCATCGCAGGAGGCCTCCTCGGTCTTCCCCCCGGACACCTACCCCACGCGGCTGTCGACCCTGCCCGTGGCGGACCCGTTCGACGCGCCGCCCGTGGCCCGGCCGGGGGACTACTGGGCCGAGCATTCGGCCCGGGCGAGCGAAGGCCCGCCGCCGCCTCCACCCTCACCCGTTCCGCCCACCGCCGCGTTCGCCACCGCCGCGTTCGCCACCGCCGCCCACCCGTTCGCGGGCGCCCACGACACGGCCCAGGTGGCCGACGTCGATCTCCGGGTCGGTTCCCGGGCCGGGAGCCGGGATGTGCCTCAGGATGTGCCTCAGGACGGGACCCCCACGGTCCATCGCGATGCCTACGGCCGTCTGGTCCTGGTCGACCTGTCGGGTCAGAACCAGGGCGTCCCGGCGCCCCAACCGGCCGAGGTGCGCGTCTTCGGGTCCTCGACGGGCGCCGAGGCTCCCAGCACCCGGTGGCGGGAGCGAACGGTCGATCTGGGAACCACCCGCACCTCCCGTGAGGCCCCCCGCGCGCGCAGCGGGCGCCTGGTCCTGGTGATCGCGTGCATCGCCGCGACCCTGGGGGTCGGTGCGGCGGTGGTGATGGCCACCCTCAACCAGGCCGGCGAGCAACAGGTACACCTGGGCACCCAGAACCCCACCACCGAGGCGGACACGAGCGCCGAGGCCGTCGTGGTGGCGCCGTCGGTCGCCGGGCCGTCGCTGCTGCCGTCCACGTCCACCCCGGCCGGTGCGCTCGTGATCACCGCCCGGACGACGGCGGCCCGCACCACCAGGGCGACGTCCCGATCGGCGGCCACGAAGAGCACGTCGTCCGCCACGAAGTCGCCCAGGGTCAGCACCACCGCGGCCACGCCGCACGCCTCGTCCCCGGCCGTCACCTCCAGCCCGCCGGTCACGTCCTCGTCGACGGCCACGTCCTCGTCGACGACCACCACCCCCGCCACGACCAAGACGACCCCGTCGTCCACCACGGCCACCCCCACGGTGACCACGCCGGTGGTCACGCTGCCGACGCGCCCGACGCAGGTGCCGGCCGCGCAACCGGCGGCAAGCGGCGGCTGACCCTTCCCCGAAGCCGCCTTCGTCACGCATAGTGGTGCAGTACTGACAATCTGCGGTTGGCCCGGCCGCTCCACGACGGGCGGATTCGATGGCCGGCGTTCGCGGGCTCCTCGGTGACCGGCGCTATCGGCGATTCCTCCTGGCGCGCACCGTCTCGGTGTTCGGCAGCACGATGGCGCCGGTGGCGCTGGCCTTCGCCGTCCTCGGTCTCGGCGGCGAGGATCAGGTCACCCAACTCGGCGTGGTGATGATCTTCCGATTCCTCGCCCAGGCCGTGTTCGCGTTGTGGGGCGGCGTGCTCGCCGACCGGTTCCCACGTCAGCACGCCATGGTGATCGCCGACCTCGCGGCGGGGGCCAGCCAGGCCGTCCTGGCCGCCCTGGTGATCAGCGGCCACGGCTCGATCCCGGCGCTGGTCGTGCTGTCGTTCCTGAACGGGATCGCAATCTCCATGTTCCTGCCGGCCGCCGACGGCGTGCTGCCCCTGCTGGTGCCGGTCAGCCGGGTCAAGGACGCCGGCGCCACGATCAAGACGGGCCAGAACGCCGCGCGGATCCTCGGGGCGGCGGGCGCCGGGATCCTGGTGGCGACGTTCGGACCCGGCTGGGCCCTGGCGGTCGACGCCGCCACCTTCGCCGTCTCGGCGCTCCTGCTGGCCGGCCTCGGGCTGCCCGTGCTCGAGCGGGCCGTGCAGACCTCGATGTCGGCGGCATTGCGCGGCGGCCTGCACGAGGTCCTCTCCCGGCAGTGGATGTGGGTCAGCCTGGCGCAGTGGTCGGTGCTCAACTTCTGCAACGCCGGAGGGATCTTCGTGCTGGGTCCGGTTCTGGCCCAGCGCCAGTACGGCGGGGCGCTCGGGTGGTCGGTGGCGCTCGGCGCCCAGATGCTCGGATTCCTCGTGGGCGGCGTCGTGGTGCTGCGCCTGGAGCCGGCCCGCCCGCTGTGGACCGCCACGCTGTGGACCCTCGGCTGGATCCCACCCTTGCTTGCCCTGGCGCTGGCGGCGCCGTGGGCGGTGTTCGTGCTGACGATGTTCGTGGCCGGCCTCGCCGGTGAGGTCAGCGAGGTCCTCGCCACGAGCGTGGGCCTGACCAACATCCCCGAGGAGGCGCTCTCCCGCGTGGGCGCGATCCAGACGGCGTCCTCATTCGCCCTGGTGCCGTTGGGGTTCGCCGCGATCGGGCCGATCGCCGCGTGGCTGGGGGAGCGGGCGACTCTGCTCGTCTACGCCTTGGTCATGGGGCTCGCCCTCATGGCGGCGACGGCCAGTCGGTCCCTGCGGACGATCACCATTCCGGACGACGTGCCGGCGCGGTCGGTGAGCGAGCCCGCCCGCTGAGGCATCGACCGTGCCCCCGGCCGGCCGTCCGATGGCCGCGTCAGCCCGATGCCTCGGCCAGCACGAAGTCGGTCAGGCCGTCGGCGATCGCCACGGCGGCCCGCTGCCGCCAGGCGGGGGCGGCGACCCGGGCGGCGTCGCTGCGGTTGCGCATGTTGGCGCACTCCACGAAC
>CAYYCE010000399.1:0-3673 GCA_964469635.1 uncultured Kineosporiaceae bacterium | reverse complement strand
GGCCGCCGGCCGGTGTGGGCCCGATCACCACCTCGCGCCGGTCGGCGGCGTTCTCGTGCCGGTCGACCAGACCCGCCGCGACCAGCCGCTCCACCGACCGCTGCGCGGTCGAGGCGTTGACACCGAGCCGGCCGGCCAGCTCGACCAGTCGGCACGGGCCGCGGGCGGTGAGCACCACGAGCGTGCGGAACTGGGTCAGGGTGACGGTGTCCTCCACCGCGGCAAGGGACTCGGCCGAGACGGCGACCAGCGCCCGGGAGGCGGTGAGCAACGCGGTGACGAGATCGTCGAGCTCCGTCGCTCCTTGCATGGGACAATCATTGCACAGTGCATGGATATAGTTCGTGGATGCCGTCGCTGTGGAACCGCCTGGTCCCATCCGAGACCACGCTGCGCTGGGGGGTTCGATTACGGTCCTCGACGGGGGGCCTGTTCGCCCTCGCGATGATCATCGGCGTCGGGTCCGCCGCGTTCGCCGTGTTCTTCCGCTGGCTGATCACCACGGTCACCACGCTGCTCACCGGGTACGCCGACTACGCGCAGGTCCCGGGTGAGGTCAATCCCCACCTGCCCGGGCTGGGCCGCTACTTCGTGCTGTTCACCCCGATCCTGGCGGGGATCTTCTACGGACCGCTGGTCTACTTCCTCGCCCGTGAGGCGCGGGGCCACGGCGTCCCCGAGGTGATGTACGCCGTGTCACGCCGCGCCGGCCGGATCGCCCCTCAGGTGGCGGCGGTCAAGGCGCTCGCGTCGGCGCTGTGCATCGGCGGCGGCGGGTCGGTCGGCCGCGAGGGACCCATCGTCCAGATCGGCTCGGCCCTCGGCTCCACGCTCGGGCGGATCGTCGGGGTCCCCGAGGCCCGGATGCGGGTGTTCGTCGCCTGCGGGGCGGCCTCCGGCATCGCGGCCACCTTCAACGCCCCGCTCGCCGGGGTGTTCTTCGCGCTGGAACTGATTCTCATGGACTTCACCGCCGGGGCGTTCGGCATGGTGGTGATCTCCTCCGTGGTCGCCGGGGCACTGGGCCGGGCCGCGTTCGGAGACTTCCCCTTCCTGTCGCTGCCGGAGTTCACGGTGCGTCATCCGGCCGAGTACGCGCTCTACGCGGTCCTCGGCGTGCTGGCGGGGGCGGTCGGGGTGCTGTTCACCCGCGTCCTCTATCTGATCGAGGACGCCTGCGACGGTCTCTGGCGCGGGCCGGAGTGGGCCCGGCCCGCGGCCGGTGGGTTGCTCCTCGGAGTCGTGCTCCTGCTGCTGCCGGAGATGTACGGCGTCGGCTATCCGGTGCTCGGCAACGCCGTGGCCGGCCGCTACACGGTGGCCTTCCTGCTCGTGCTCCTGGTGGGCAAGATGGTGGCCACGTCGTTGACCATCGGCATCGGCGGCTCGGGTGGGGTCTTCGCCCCCAGCCTGTTCATCGGAGCCGCGCTGGGCGCCGCCTTCGGTGCCATCGCCCACAGCATGCTCCCGGACGTCGCCGGGCCGGTGGGCGCCTACGGGCTGATCGGCATGGGAGCGGTGTTCGCCGGTGCCTCCCGGGCGCCGATCACCGCGGTGATCATCATGTTCGAACTGACCAACGAGTACTCGATCATCCTGCCGCTGATGGCGGCCATCGTGCTCGCCACGGCGGTCAGCCACCGGCTCAGCCGCGACTCGATCTACACCCTCAAGCTGCGCCGCCGGGGGATCGACATCACCCGGCGGCCGGACCGGCTGCAGCCGACCGCCGGACGGGCCGCCGTCCGTACGGTGATGCAGCCGCTGCCCGAGGCCATCCAGGCGTCGTCGCCCTTGACCGATGCCGCGGCAGCGCTCTCGGCGGCCGCCTACGGTGTGCTCCCGGTGGTCGACGACCAGGGGGCCTACGTCGGCATACTCAATGCCCGAGCGGTGGCCGACGCGCTGGCCGACGGTCATGAGGACGCCGAGCGCGCGGTGATCATCACGGAGCTCCCGGCCCGGCTGAATGCCGACGACACCCTGGACGGCGCCGTCCAGGCGCTCAACCTCGCCGGGTGCGGTGGGATCCCGGTCTTCGGGTCGCAGGACCGCGAGCCGATCGGTTGGATCACCTACCGCGACGCCCTGACCCACCTGAAACCATCACAACCGTGATCGGTGGGGCCTGACGAGTGAGCGGGTCAGCGCGGGAGTCGGACCTCGATCGCGCAACAGGCCTGCCTCACGGCCGGCAGGGCCCGCGCCCGCGCCGCCTCGGTGAACCGCGCGGTCGGGCCGGAGACGTTCACGCTGCCCACCAGCACGTCGTTCAACCAGATGCCGACCGAGATCGCCGACAGCCCGTCCTCGATCTCGTCCTGGATCTCGGACCACCCGTTGCGGCGCACGGTCGCCAGTTCCCGCCGCAGGGCGCCCGGATCGGTGATGGTCCTGGGGGCGACCTGGTCCAACGGGGTGCGCAACAGGGCCTCGAGCCGGGCAGGTTCGGCATGGGCCAACGCCAGCTTGCCGCTGCTCGAGGCGTGCAGGACGACGGCCCGGCCGACCCAGTTGGTCAGGCCCAACATGTGGGGTCCGTCCACCTGGCGCACCACCGACAGCGAACCGTCGGGCATCACGACGGTCAGGGTCGCCGACTCGGCGACGGAACGGGCGAGTTCCTCCAGAACCCCTCGGGAGGCGTCGATGAGCAACTCGTAGAGGTGCGCCGTGCGGGCCAGCCGATAGATCCCCGGGCCGATGACGACGCGGTCATCGGGCAACCGCGCGAGCAACTCCTCGGCGATCAGCGACTCGATCATCCGCAGCGCGGTGGCCCGCGGCAGCCCGGCCGCCCGGGCAAGGGCCGAGACCGACGCCCCCAGCCCGCTGTCGGCGGCCGCCCGCAGCAGGGCGGCCGCCTTGCGGACCGAGCGGTTCTCGCGCGGGGCGGAGGACGGGCCCGGGTGGTCGTTCACGCCGAGGCGGGCTCCCCGAGCTGGAGTTCCCGCAGCTGCTCGATCGGGATGTGACAGGCCATCCGGTGATCGGGCTCCACCTCGACCAGCGGTGGATCGGTGACCTCGCACAGGCCCTCGATCCTGCGGGGGCAGCGGGTGTGGAACACGCACCCGGACGGCGGATCCGCCGCGCTGGGGATCTCACCCTCCAGGCGGATCCGCGACTCCGGCGCGCCGTCCACGGTCGGCACCGCCGACATCAGCGCCTCGGTGTAGGGATGATGCGGGCCGGCGAACACCTGGGCCGCCGTGCCGACCTCCATCAGCCGTCCCAGGTAGAGCACCGCGATCCGGTCCGACAGGTAGCGCACCACGCCCAGGTCGTGGGAGATGAACACGTAGCTCGAGTTCTCGTCGCGCTGCAGATCGGCCAGCAGGTTGAGGATCGCGGCCTGCACCGAGACGTCGAGGGCGCTCGTCGGCTCATCGCAGACCACGATCCGGGGGCCCCCGGCGAACGCCCGCCCGATCGCCACCCGCTGCTTGAGCCCCCCGGAGAGCTGGCGGGGCTTGAGATCGAGATGGCGCGGGGTGAGCCGGACGTTGTCGATCAGTGCGTCCAGCCGCACGTGCGCCTCGGGCCCGTGGATGCCCGCGAGCTTCGCCAGGGCGCGGGACAGGATCGAGCGCACCGAGTGACCCCGGTTCAGCGCCGAGTCCGGGTTCTGGAACACGATCTGGATGGCCCGCCGGGCGAACTGGGGTCGGCG
>CAYYCE010000398.1:0-3678 GCA_964469635.1 uncultured Kineosporiaceae bacterium | reverse complement strand
GGTCCGGGGAAGGCTCGCAGCCCGGTAGCGGCGCAGGCGTCGACCATCCGGGCGATGGTGTAGTGCCACAGGTCCTGTTGGGAGAATGCCCGCTCGCCGCCTCCCACCTTGCCGTCCGGACCGGGCCCGGGGTCGGCCAGGACGCCGTAGGACGGGTGGCCACCGCCGAGCCGGGTCGTCTTCATCCCGCGGGAGGCGGCCAGGTCGCCCGGGCCCAGGCTCATCCCGTGCATGCGGGGGCTGGCCGAGGCGATCTCCTCGATGTTGCGGAAACCCTGGGGGGTCTCCAGCAGGGCGTGGATCAGGATCGGCCTGGACACCTGGTGCCGTGCCTCGAGCTGTGCGAGGAGCTGATCGGCGTAGTGGATGTCCCAGGGTCCCTCGATCTTGGGGATCATCAGAACGTCCAGCGTGTCGCCGACTTGGGCCACGATCTCGCTGATGTCCTCGAGGGCCCAGGGGCTGTTGAGCGCGTTCACCCGGACCCACAGCGCCGTCTCGCCGAAGTCGGTCGTGCGGGCGAGCTCGATGAAGGCGGCCCGGGCGGCCTCCTTGGCATCGACCGGGATGGCGTCCTCGAGGTTGCCGCACAGCACATCGACCGTGGTCGCCAGGTCCGGGATCTTGGCCCTGATCTTCTCCAGATGCGGCGGGAAGAGGTGGATCATTCGCTCCGGGCGCACCGGCAGCGAGCGCCTGGGCATCGGCGCGCCGATCGCGAGGGGCTTGTAGAAATCGGCCGGTAGCTTCACCAACTGCCTCCCAGGGATCGAGACTCGACGGACGGACGGCCCAACGGGTGGTCAGATCACGCGCTGGGCGTGCAGATCGGCGATCTCGTGTTCGCTCAGTCCGAGCAGGTCGGTGAGCACCTCGTCGGTGTGCTCACCCAGTCTCGGCCCCAGTTGGTCGATTTGGCCCGGAGTGCGGGAGAGCCTGGGGACGACGTTGGGCACCATGATGGTCTCGTTGGTATCCAGGTCGTCCACCGCGACCATGTTGCGTCGCGCGTGGAACTGGCGGTCCCCGAAGATGTCCGCAATGTTGTTGAGCGGCCCCGCGGGGGCCCGGGTGGCGTAGCAGCGCTCCAGGACCTCCTGGCGGGTCAGCGATCCACACCAGTCGCGCACGATCTCGTTGACGTCCTCGCGGTTGGCCAACCGGATCCGCTGCTCCCCGTACAGGCTGCCGGAGGCCAGTTCCGGGCGGCCCATGGCCTCGGCCAGCCGTGCGAAGAGCTTGTCGGTGGTGCAGGCCAGCGCCACCCATTTGCCGTCCTTGGTCGGGAAGTGGCCGTAGGGACAGGCGCTGTCGAGGTGGGGTCCGTGCCGTTCCCGGACCGTGCCGTACATGGCGTAGGCGGGCGCCAGTTCGTCGGTGCACCGGAACACCGACTCGTACAGCCCGAGGTCGATGTACTGACCTCGGCCCGTCCGGTCCCGGTGGCGCAGGGCGAGCAGGACGCCGATACAGCCGTAGAGCCCGGACAGGTAGTCGCCCAGCGTGGTCGAGCCGGGGGTGACGGGGGTGCCCCGCGGCATCCCGGCCAAATAGGCCAGACCGCCGACCGCGTGGGCGATCCGCGCGAATCCGGGTCTGTCGCGGTAGGGGCCGGTCTGCCCGTAGCCGGATACCCGCAACATGACCAACCCGGGGTTCAGTGCGCTCAGCACGTCCCAGCCGAGACCCCACTTCTCCAGCGTGCCCGGCCGGAAGTTCTCGCACAGCACGTCGGATCTGGTGACCAGGTCCTTGAACAGCCGCACCCCGTCCGGGCTGTGCAGGTCGATCGTCACCGACCGCTTGTTGCGGGCCTCCGACATCCAGGTCAGGGTGTCGCCCCGGGGGGTCGCCGTTCCGAACCGCCGGCAGGGGTCACCGCCGACCGGATGCTCCACCTTGACGACGTCGGCGCCGAACTCACCCAGGATGGCGGCGCAGTACGGCGCGGCGATCACGGTCGCGACATCGATCACCCGGACCCCGCTGAGCGGCAACGAGTCCGTCGGCCGCGTCCCCGTCGGTCCGGTCGAGTCGGTCATGGCACCTCCTCAGATGATCCGATGCCGGCGCAGGTCGGCGAGTTCGGTCTCGGACAGCCCGAGCAACCGCTGCATCACCTCGTCGGTGGCCTCGCCCAGTGGCGGCCCGAGGTTGGTGACCCGCCCCGGGGTCGCCGACAGCCTCGGGATGACGCCGGGCACGGTCACCGGGCCGATGCCGTCGGCGACCACCTCGGTGAGGTTGGCGCGGGCGGCGAACTGTTCGTCGGTGAAGATGTCGGCGATGCTGTTCAGCTTCCCGACGGGCACCTGGCCGTCGACGCAGCGCTCCATCACCTCGTCCCGGGTGAGGGAGCCGACCCACTGCTCGACGATGGCGATCACCTCGCCGCGGGCCGCGAGCCGCTTGGCCTGCGGACCGTACACGTCGCTGGAGGACAGTTCGGGGCGCTCCATGACGATCGTCAGCCGTTCGAACATCTTGTCCGTGGTACAGGCGATGGCCACCCACTTGTCGTCGGCGGTGCGGAAGTGCCCGTGCGGTACGGCGATCACGGTGCCCGCCCCCTCGCGCTCGCGGATCTTTCCGAACAGTGCGTAGGCGGCTGCCATCTCGTCCATCTGGCGGAACACCGCCTCGTAGATGCCGATGTCGATGACCTGTCCCAGCCCGCTGTGCTCGCGTTCGCGCAACGCCAGCAACACCCCGATGGCGCCGTACAGGCTCGACATGTAGTCGCCCAGCGGCGCGGCCCCCGGCACCACCGGGGTCTCCCCGGGGAACCCGGCCAGGTAGGACAGGCCGCCCACGGCGTGCGCGATGTGGGCGAAGCCCGAGCGCCGCCGGTACGGCCCGGTCTGCCCGTAGCCGGAGACCCGCAGCATCACCAGGGCGGGATTGGCCTGGCTCAGCCGGTCCCAGCCCAGGCCCCACTCCTCCATCACACCGGGGCGGAAGTTCTCCACCAGCACGTCGGAGACCGCGACCAGGCGCAGGAAGAGTTCCACGCCGCGCTCCTGGCGCAGGTCCAAGGTGACCGACTTGCGGTTGCGCGCCTCGGACAGCCAGGCGAGGGTGGCGTCCGCGCGCGCGGTCGGCGTCCCGAACCGGCGCATCGGATCGCCGGCGACCGGGTGCTCCACCTTGAACACCTCGGCACCGAACTCGCCCATGATGCTGGCCGCGTGCGGGCCCGCCAGAAACGTGCCGAGGTCGATGACCCGGACGCCGGACAGCGGCAACTCCGGCTCCGTGGCAGGAGTGGGTCGGGCGGATTCGACGGGATCGGTCACCTGCCCACCTCTCGGCGAGTTGCTGCGACGTCTCGGCCGCGCCCAGCGAAGCACGGTGATCATGGCCGGACCAGGGTCGTTCATCCCTGTGTGGGGCGGCAAAGGCACGTCAACATTTCTCCCGTGAACAGGATTCTCGCCGATCTGCGGGTGGTCGAGGGTGCCGCGTTCGTCGCTGCCCCGCTGTGCGGGATGACCCTGGCCCAACAGGGCGCAGATGTCATCCGCTTCGACCCCGTGCGCGGTGGGCTGGATGCCCACCGCTGGCCGATCACCGCCGACGGGCGCAGCCTCTACTGGGCCGGTCTCAACAAGGGCAAGCGCTCGATCGCGGTCGACACGCACACCCCCCAGGGCCGCGAGCTCGTGGCCGGTCTGATCA
>CAYYCE010000397.1:0-3682 GCA_964469635.1 uncultured Kineosporiaceae bacterium | reverse complement strand
GACCCGGGGGTCACTGCCCGATTCGGACAGGTAGATCGCCGCCGTGGGGAAGCTCGGATTGGTCGGCCCCTTGACGACCCCGTTGCGCACGAAACTGTTGTCGAGGATCGCGGCGTTGTAGCTGGTCTCGTAGAACACACCCTCGCCGTCGTTGTCGGAGATGTAGTTGGCCTGGATCAAGAACCCGGAGTTGTTGGTGTCCGCCCACAGCCCCGGCCCGCGGTTGTCGTGCACGTAGTTGCCCGTGACGATGGCGCCGGCGGTCTCCCAGAACTTGCCACCGCCGGTGCAGCCGCACCCCTCGCGCCGGCTCTCCCAGTCGTCGGTGTTGTTGCCGGTGATCTCGTTGCCGCGCAGTTCGATCTCGCGCACGCCGTCCTGGTGGTAGGCGTTGAACCCGTATTGGCCGTTGTCCCGCAGGCAGTTGCCGACGACGCGGTTGCCCGAGCCGACCATCAGCCCGGCCCCGGCATTGTCGCGAATGGTGTTCGCCACGACGGTCCAGTCGGCCCCGGAGTCGTGGTTCACGACCCCCTCGTCGTTGTTCGTCGCGGCCGCCCCGAAGTTCTGGATGGTCAGGTAGGCGATGGTCACCCCCGACGCCTGGCCGGTGAACGCGTACCGGCTGACCCGCAGACCGTCGAGCACCGCCCCGGGTCCGCCGATGAAGGTGTCGCCCTTGCGGGGGACCACCTGGTCGAAGGATCCCTTGCCCAGTTCGTGCACGCCGGGGGCGATCCAGAACGTGGTCCCCGCGGGATGCGCCTCGACCACCGAGGTCAGGTCCTCCGACGGCGAGACCGTGACGGCGCCCGCCGGCGCCTGCTCGGGCCCCTCCAGCGCGGGGCTGTCGCACACGCCGGGTCCGGGAGAGGCGGGCAGCCTCAGCGAGGTCTCCTGGGTGAGGGCGGGCGGCGGCCACCGGGGCCCGTCGAGGGCGGCCACGGTGGCGACGACGTCCGGCGCCGGGGAGGCCTCCGGGGCCCCCACGCCGAACAGGCGGATGACGAGAGCACCCAGCGCGATGACGATCACCGCCGCCAGCGCGGCCAGTCCCATCGACCGTCGTCGTCGCATCGTCGTCCTCCGGGTACTCACATCGTGGGCAGAGATCGTGGACAGGGGTCGTGAACAGGGGTGGTGGCCGTGTCGGGTCCCGATCATGACCGCTACCGACCCACCGACTCTAACGGCGGCGGTTCGGCGCCGGTGCCCCGGTCAGTGCGGAAGCACTCCCCGTTCTCCCGTACTCCCGGCGCGGTGACCTCCGCAGGCACCTCCCACGGATCGCCGCCCGCCGGTGTCAGGCCGCGGTGGCCTCGGCCGGCCCGTCCGGGTGGCCCTCACCCTGAGTCGGCTCGGCGGCCTCGCGCAGGCCGGCGTGCAGTTGCTGCCACCACAGCAGCGCCGCGAGCAGGGTGGCCGCGGCGGACCCCCAGGCCGCCCCGACGGCCCCGCCCACAACGGCGCCGCCGCCACCCCCGGCGATGTAGAGCGCCGAGGCGATCAGCTGCGCCCGCAGGCTCCGGTGGGCCGCGCCCAGGGCCCGCAATCCGGCGCCGGCGGCGGTGGTGTAGCAGGAGGCCACCACGACGAGCGTGACCGCGGGCAGCAGCCGGGTGGCCGCCGGCCACAGCTCGCCGAGCAGCAGCCGCCCCACCCCCAGAGGCATCAGGACCAGCATCATGGCCCCCCAGGCCAGCGCGGCCACGGCCTGGACCGAGCCGAGGGCGAGGCAGAACCGCAGCAGCCGGTCGGCCCCCCCGCGGAGCATCCGTGCACTCTCCGGGACCGCCACCTGGCTGAGTCCCATGAGCACCACGACGAACGGCCCCATGAGCATCTCGGCCGCGCGCAACTGACCGACCGCGGCGAGGGTGGCCGCGCTGCCCAGCAGCACGGCCCGGATCTGCGAGGCCCCGCTGAAGGTGACGTTCTCGGCGAAGTAGCGCCCGGCCAGGTCGCGGTGGCGTCGCAGCCAGGACGGCACCGCCCCGAGTCGGGGTCGCACCCCGCCGCGGACCGCGGCCAGCAGCCCGGCCAGGGTCGCCGTCACACCCCAGGCGAGGACGGCGCGGGCCGCCGTGACGCCGCCGACGATGTGCAGGGGCGCCAGGGTGATGAGCAGCAGCACGGTCCAGCCGAGGTCGACGGCGAACGCCGCCCGGCCCCGCCCGCAGGAGAAGTAGGCGAACCGCCAGGAGTCCAGCAGCATCAGGCCGGGCAACACCGCGGCGAGGGCCAGGAAGGCCGGTCCCACCGGGGCCGGCAGCAGCAGGCCCGCGCCGGCGCTGAGCAGTCCACAGGTCAGCCCGACGCCCACCGCCGTCCCGGTGGCCGCTCCAGTCGCCCGGCGCCAGGGCTCGTCCGCGGGCCCGCTGTGTCGGACCAGCAACGGATCGGTGGCCAGGCCGCGGGATGCGTTGAGCGCCACCGAGGACGTCACGAACACCAGGGTGAAGGCCCCGAACCCGGTGGCGCCCAGCACCCGCGCCAGGTAGAGGCCGAGGGCGAAGTTGCCCAGGCTGGAGATGGCCTGGTCGGCCACCCCCCAACCGAGCCGGCCGGCCACCCGGCGCAGCGAGCGGCTCCGTGTGCTCACCAGGGTGCCGGCCAGGCTGCTCGACAGGGTCATGACAGGGCCCCGAACCAATCGGTGAGGAACGGTTCGACCATGGCCAGCCCCGAGACGTCCAGCGGGCGAGCCTCGAGGTCCGCCTCGACGGGCAGCGGCCACGGGATGCCCAGTTCGGGGTCATCGGGCCGGATCACCGTCTCCCGCCAGGGCTGGCGCACCCGGTTCGCGCGGTAGCAGACGGTGGCCCGCTCCGACAGCGCCTGGTAGCCGTGGGCCAGCCCCGGGGGCAGCCAGACCGAGCGATGCTCGTCGTCGTCCAGCACCGCGGTCATCCAGCAACGGTAGGTGTCCGACCCGGGACGCAGGTCGACGGCGGCCATCACGACGGCCCCGCTGCAGGAGGAGGCCAGCAGGCCCTCACCGCCGTCGGTCCGCAGCCGGAGCCCGAACACGGCGCCCCGCTCCAGGCGCACCCGGTGGTCCTGAACCAGCGACCGGCAGTCCAGCCCCGCGGCGGCGGCCAGCTCGGCATCGAAGATCCTGACGAGCCCGCCGTCGTCGTCCAGTCGCGGCAGCGGCTCGAACACGATCGATCCCGTCAGGACCCCCGGCTGTATCTTCACGGCGACCTCACACCATCGAATGGGGCCGGGGCACCGGCAGGATGTACTGCGCCCCCCAGCCCCCGCCGGACTCCAGGCCCGAGACCACCTCCTCGGCGATGTCCCAGGTGAGCAGCAACACCTCCTCCGGGCGAGCGGCCACCAGATCGTCGACCGGGCGGATCGGGATCCGTCCGCCGGGGATCGCCCGGTGATGCTTCAGCGGGGCGACGTCGACCGTGAACTCCAGCAGGTCCGAGCCCACCTCGCTGAGCCCGAGCAGGACCGCGGCCTTGGACGGCGCCCCGTAGCCGAGCACCCGCACCCCGGCCGCGCGGCGAGCGGCCAGGTACTCGTGCAGGGCACGGGCCGAGGCGTGGGCCTGCTCGTCCAGGGCGGGCAGCCCGGAGCCGTCGGCCAGACCCGCCTCGGACTCGGCCGCCAGGATGGCGGCCACCCCGGAGGCCACGGGTCGACCCGCCGACGACGGGGCCAGGACGAC
>CAYYCE010000396.1:0-3699 GCA_964469635.1 uncultured Kineosporiaceae bacterium | reverse complement strand
CCCCCGGTCCGCGGCGGTCCCGTTCCCAGCGGGCCCTGGCCGCATGCACCGCGGCCGCCCCGACGGGCATCGACTACACCGGGGCCGACGGCACCATCACGGTGCTCGACGCGAGCCGGCGGGGCGAACCCGTCGCGCTGGCCGGCACCACCCTCGAGGGCGATCCCCTCTCCATCGCCGCCGATCGAGGGTCGGTCGTGGTGCTCAACGTGTGGGGCTCCTGGTGTCCGCCGTGCCACAAGGAGGCGCCGGAGGTCCAGCGGGCCAGCGTCGAGCTCGCCGATCGCGGGGTGAGGTTCGTGGGCATCGACACCCGTGACCCCGATCCGGCCCCCGCCCTGGCGTTCCAGCGCAGCTACGACATCGGCTACCCGAGCCTGGCCGACCCCGACGGGCAGCTGCTGTTGGCGCTGCGCGGTGCGGTGGCGCCGAAGGCGGTGCCCAGCACCCTGGTGCTGGACGGCGAGGGCCGGGTGGCGGCCCGGATCACCGGTGCGGTGACCAGTCCGATGCTCACCGCCGTCGTCGGCTCGGTCCTGGACGACGTGCCGGTGGTGCTGGACCTCGACGCCACGCCGTCCAGCACGCCGTCTACCACGCCGTCCAGCACGCCCTCGGGGACGCCGTGAGCCCGGGCGGCGCCGTCGCCGACGGCTCGCTGCTGTTCGCCGTCCCGATCGCCGTGGCCGCCGGGCTGGTCTCGTTCCTGTCGCCGTGCGTGCTGCCGCTGGTCCCGGGCTACCTCGGGTATGTGACCGGGTTGTCCGGGGTCGACCTGGAGCACCAGCGGCGCGGTCGCATGGTGGCCGGGATCGGGTTGTTCGTGCTCGGGTTCACGGCAGTGTACGTGCTGATCGGGGCCACGACGGGGGCGGTCGGCGGCCTGCTCGCCGAGTACACCGACCCCATCACCCGGGCGCTCGGCGTGCTGACCGTCCTCCTGGGTCTGGTCTACCTCGGGGTGCTGCCGCTGCTCGGCGGGGAGCGCCGGCTCGACGTCCGGCCCGCCGCGGGGCTGGCCGGGGCACCGTTGCTCGGGGTGGTCTTCGGACTGGGCTGGACGGCGTGCACCGGCCCGACGCTGGCCGCCATCCTCGCGCTGTCGCTGGACAGTGCCAGCGCCTCCCGGGGGGCGCTGCTGGCCACGGCCTACTGCCTCGGTCTGGGCGTCCCGTTCCTGCTCGTGGGCCTGGCCTACCGCCGCGCGCTCGGGGCGCTGGGCGCCGTCCGGCGTCATCGGCTCCTGGTCACCCGGATCGGGGGCGGCATGCTGATCGTGGTCGGCGTTCTGCTGGCCACGGGCGTCTGGGGAGCGTGGATGCAGCAGATCCAGGGCTGGGTCGGCGGATTCGAGACGGTGCTCTGATGGCGACCCGGACCCGCCCCGACCCCGGTCCCGGCGGCTCGTTCGCGGATCTGGACGCCGCCGGGCCCGTCACCCTGCCGTCGCTGGGCCCGACGGGTTGGCTGCGCTGGGCCTGGCGGCAGCTGACCAGTATGCGCACCGCTCTGCTGTTGCTGTTCCTGCTCGCGGTGGCCGCCGTCCCGGGCTCGATCCTGCCCCAGAACCGCGCCGATCCGACCCGGGTCGCCGACTATCTCGACCAGCACCGGATCATCGGCCCATGGCTGAACCGGCTGGGCTTCTTCGACGTCTACAGCTCGGTCTGGTTCTCGGCGATCTACCTGCTGCTGTTCGTCTCGCTGGTCGGCTGCGTGATCCCCCGGACCCGGCTGCACTGGCGGGCGCTGCGGGCGGCGCCGCCGCGCACCCCGCGACGGCTCGACCGGCTCGCGGCCCACGTCCGGCGCGACGCGCCGCCCGATCTCGGCCCGGACGACGTGCTCGCGGCGGCCCGCACCGTGCTGCGCCGCCGCCGCTACCGGATCGCCGAGTACGGCGGGGGCGAGCACCCGACCGAACCGCGAAGCCTCGGCGCGGAGCGGGGCTACCTGGCCGAGACCGGCAACCTGGTCTTCCACCTGGCGCTGGTCGCCCTGCTGGGCGCCCTGGCGTGGGGGTCGGTGGCCAACTACTCCGGCCAGGCCGTGGTCGTGGAACAGGGCACCTTCGCCAACTCGGTGATCAACTACGACTCGTTCTCGGCGGGAACGCTGGTCGACTCCGGTGACCTGCCGCCCTTCAGCCTCACCCTGACGGACTTCCTGGTGGAGTTCGAGGCCGGGGAGCAGGCGAGCCAACTGGGCTCCCCCCGGGAGTTCCGGGCCACCCTGAGGGTGACCGACCGGCCGGGGGCCGACCCGCGCACGGTGGTGGTGCAGCCGAACCATCCGCTGGACGTCGACGGCGCCCGCGTGTACCTGGTGGGCAACGGATACGCCCCGATCCTGACGGTCACCGACGGCAACGGGGACGTGGCCTTCCGCGGTCCCGTGATCACCACCCCGCAGGACGGCGGGTACAAGTCGCTCGCCGTGGTCAAGGTCCCCGACGCCAAGCCGCGTCAGATCGCCCTGGTCGGCGTGTTCCTGCCCACCTATGACCTGCAGGACGGCGTCCCCGTGTCGCTGTTCCCGCAGCCGGTCGATCCGCGGCTGATGTTCCAGGTGTTCCTGGCCCACCCCGGCGAGGACGGGCTGGGCTTCCGCAGCGGCGTCCCGCAGTCGGTGATGGCGATGAACCCTGCGCAGATGACCCGGGCGACCACGGGCGACGGTCAGCCGCTGCAGGTGCTCATGGCCCCGGGGTCGCAGGTCGAACTGCCGGACGGCGCAGGAACGGTCCGCTTCGACGCTCTGGTGCGCTACGCGGCCCTGGACATCCGCCACGATCCGTCGAAGATCTGGGCCCTGACCACGTCGCTGCTGGCCCTGGCCGGTGTGACGGCGTCGTTGTTCGTGCGTCGTCGGCGGGTCTGGGTGCGTGCCGTGAGCGGATCCGACGGGCGTACCGTGGTCGAGGTCGCGGGCCTGTCCCGCGACCATGACGCCACGTTGGCCGACGAGGTGGCCGCCGTGGCCGAGAGTGTGACGAAGGACGCGACGAGGGAGCGGACCTGATGGCCGTCGAACAGGGCCTGGCCCAGCTGAGCAATTCGCTCGTGTACTCCGCGATGCTCGTCTACACCGGGGCGCTGGGCGCCTTCGTCGCCGACCTGGCCCAGCGCGGCGGGCGGGTCGAGGCGGTGCGGTCGGAGTCGGCCAGGCTCGAGGAACCGGTGCTCGTGGGGGCCGACGCCGCTGCGCCGGCCGCTTCGCAGGGGTCCGGTGCGGCGGGCGTGCCCTCGACCGGGCGTGAGCCGTGGCGCGGCCGGGCCGCCGGAATCGCCGTCGCGTTGACCTGGCTGGCATTCGGACTGCACGCGGCCGCGGTGCTCACCCGAGGAGCCTCGGTGCACCGGGCGCCGTGGGGCAACATGTTCGAGTTCGCGACCACCGGTGCGGTGGTCGTGACCGGGGTCTACCTGGCCGTGCTGTCCCGGCGCGACATCCGGTATTTGGGCACCTTCGTGGTCGGGCCGGTGCTGCTGACTCTGGGTCTGGCGGTGACGGTCTTCTACACCGAGGCCGCCCAACTGGTGCCCGCCCTGCGCAGCTTCTGGTTGCTGATCCACGTCTCGGTGGCCTTTGTGGCCTCCGCCCTGTTCACGCTGGGGTTCTCCACGACCGTGCTGCAGCTGATCCAGGAGCGGCGCGAGTCGGCGCGGGCCGCCGGGCGTGAGCCGGGCCGGGGCCGGT
>CAYYCE010000395.1:1277-3711 GCA_964469635.1 uncultured Kineosporiaceae bacterium | reverse complement strand
TGGTCGCCACACCCGGTTTCGGCACCCTGTTCGCGATCCTGCTCGCGGTGGTGGTGACCGTCGTCCTGGGCATCGCCCCGACCGTGCTCTTCGACCCCGCCAACGCAGCGTCGTTGTTCCTGCACTGAGGCGATGTCCGTATGACGGTCTGCGCGACATGACACCCGATCGCCCGACCCCGGTCACGGCGGCGCTCGACGTTCCGCTGGCCGCCGTCGACCTGGACGAGCGGGTGCGTGCGGGCCTTCGCCAGGTCGAGGAGCGGTTGCGGGAGGCCGTGGAGCAGGTCGACCCGCTGGCCGACGAGGCCGCGCGCCATCTGGTCAACGCCGGTGGCAAACGGTCCCGTCCGCTGCTCGCCCTGTTGTCGGCCCACCTCGGGGATCCCACCCGTGCCGAGGTCGTGGAGGCGGCGGTCGTGGTTGAGCTGACGCATCTCGCCACGCTCTACCACGACGACGTCATGGACGGCGCCGAACGCCGCCGGGGCGCCCCCAGCGTTCACGCCCGGTGGGGGAACACCGTGGCCATTCTGACCGGCGACCTGCTGTTCGCCCGGGCCTCGACCATCGTCGCCGCCCTGGGGCCGGAGGCGGTGCGGATCCAGGCGGAGACCTTCCAGCGGCTGTGTCTGGGGCAGTTGCACGAGACGATCGGTCCCCGCGAGGGCGAGGACCCCGTGGAGCACTACCTCGGAGTGCTGGCGGACAAGACCGGTTCGCTGATCGCGACGTCCGCCCGGTTCGGCGCCATGTTCGGTGGCTGCTCCACCGGGGTGCAGGACACCCTGGTCACCTACGGCGAGAAGGTCGGTGTGGCGTTCCAACTCGCCGACGACGTCATCGACCTGTCGAGCGACGCGGCGACCTCGGGCAAGACCCCAGGGACCGATCTGCGCGAGCACGTTCCCACCCTGCCGGTGCTGCTGCTGAGACGGTTGGTTGCCGCGGGGGGCGGTCCCGAGGATGCCGCGCTGCTCGCGCGGTTGGACGGCGACCTGTCCCAGGACGCCGAACTGGCCGACGTGGTGGCCGCGCTGGCCGCCCACCCTGCGACGGCACGGGCGCGTGCCGAGGCGAACCGCTGGGCCGCCGAGGCGGTGGGTGTGCTGGAGGAGTTGCCGCCCGGCCGGGCCTGCGACGCGTTGCGAGACTTCGCCGCGGCGGTCGTCCAGCGCACCGCCTGACCCCTCTCCCTTCCGTGGCACGACGTCACGTCGCCGCCCGCGCCACGGGCGCGACGTCACGCCGCACCCGCCAGACGGGCACAGCGTGACGCTGCGCTCACCGGGGTGGGGGAGGGATCTCGCCCGATCCACGCACGATCAACCTGGTGGGCACGACCTCGCGGCGCCAGGGTGAGTCGTCGCCGTCGACCCGGGCGAACAGGATCTCGGCGGCCAGACGCCCGATCTCGTGGGGATCCTGGGCGACCACGGTGACGGCCGGTTCGAGCAGGTCCGACAACTCGAAGTCATCGAAGCCCACCAGGGCGACCTGGTGCTGTCGGGCCGTGTCCCGCAGCGCCCGCAGGGTTCCGATGGTCACCAGGTTCTGGGCGGTGAAGAAGGCGGTCGGGGGACGGTCCCCGGCGAGCAGCCGGGCCGCGGCGTCGAAGGCCAACTCCGTGGTGGCGAGATCCTTGACCACCAGGTCGGAGCGGATTGCGAGCCCGGCCGCGTTCATGGCATGGAGGTATCCGGCGTGCCGCTGCTCCGCCGTGGCGATCGAGGACCGGTCGCCGAGAAAGGCGATCGCGGAGTGGCCGTGAGTGATCAGGTGGGCCACGCCGACCTCCGCGCCGGCACGGTTGGCGGCCAGCACGACGTCCCCCTCGAACTGTCGGGGTGGGCGGTCGACGAAGACCATGGCCACGGCGGCCCGTCGTTCCATCTGCAGGTACGACTGGTCACCACCGGTGGGCATGATCACGAGACCGTCGACGCGACGCGATGAGAAGGCGGTGACCAGTTCGCGTTCGCGGGTCTCGGTCTCGTCGACGCTGCCGGAGAGCACGGCGACGTTGCGGGCTCGCGCGACATCCTCGATGGCCCGGTGGAGTGCGGCGGAGTAGGGGTTGGCGAGGTCCTGCAGCACCAGCCCGATGGTGGCGGTCTTGCCGTCGGCGCGGCGCAGGCTGCGCGCTCCCAGGTTGGGCCGGAAGTCGAGGGCCTGGGCTGCGGCCTGGACCCGTTGGGCCAGGGTGGCCGAGACTCCCGGCTCGCGGTTGACCACGCGGGAGACGGTCTTGAGGCTGACCCCTGCCAGGGCGGCGACATCTCGCATCGTTGCTCGGTGGCCCGGTGCCGGCCCGGGTGACGGCTGTTCCGGGGCCCTTTGGTGGGTCACGTCGTCGACCCCCTGTCGCTGCTGTGCGAGGCATTCTTGACGGTGTGCGACGAGGTTACAACTGTGCAGACAACGATGTCAGCAAC
>CAYYCE010000395.1:0-1267 GCA_964469635.1 uncultured Kineosporiaceae bacterium | reverse complement strand
CGCGGTGATCACACCGCAGACCGTGACCATCACCGATGTGGTCGCGATCATGACGGATGCGTGCCACGGCAACCGATCAGGGTTCGGTCGCAGGCCACGGGGCCGGGTGCGGTGTGAGGCCGTACCCGGCCCTTCCGGCCGGCTCGGACGGCGTCGCTCGTAGAAACGCCGGCGGAGTGAACCCGCGCCCGGCGAACGCCTGGGTGACGGCGGCGGCGACCTCGCGTGCCCGTGACGTCTCGACCAGGGCGATCGCCGAGCCGCCGAAGCCACCGCCGGTCATCCGCGCGCCCAGCGCACCGGCCGCCCGGGCGGCCGCGCACGCCAGGTCCAGTTCGGCGCAGGAGACCTCGTAGTCCTCACGCAGCGAGGTGTGGGAGTCGTCGAGGACGGCGCCGAGCCCGGTCAGCCGGCCGGCCTCCAGCAGGGCCGCCGCGGCGCGCACGCGCTCGATCTCGGTCACGACGTGCCGCACCCGGCGTCCGATCCTGTCCGCCCGCACCGCATCCGGGACGGTGCGCGCGATCCGGTGCAGGGCCTCGTCCAGGTCCGCCGCAGGCAGCGCTCCCAGCGCCCCCAGCCCGAGGACGGCGACCGCCTGGGCGCACTCCGCCCGGCGCGAGCCGTACTGGCCGTCGACCAGGGCGTGGTGCACCCGGGTGTCGACCACCAGGACCTCGAGTCCGTCCGCCGCGGCGTCGAAGGGCACCTGGCGCGCCGAGAAGTCGGTGCAGTCGAGCAGCAGGGCGTGTCCGGACTCGCAGCGCAGCGAGGCCGCCTGGTCCATGCCGCCGGTGGGGGCGCCGGCGATCTCGTTCTCGGCGACCACACACGCGGCGGCCAACCGGGACCTGCCGACATCGTCCGCGGCCAGCCCGAGGCCGCACGACTCGTCCAGCGCCATCGCGATCGCGCACTCCAGGGCGGCGGATGAGGACAGCCCCGCCCCGAGCGGTACCCGGCCGACGACGGCGGCCGAGAATCCGAACCCCTCGCCGAGGTCGAGGCCTGCGCGCCGCAACGCCCAGGGAACGCCGACCGCGTAGCCGGCCCACCCGCCGACCGTGCCGGGGGCGACCCGGTCGAGGGCCCCCCGCCAGGCCCGTTCGCCCTGTTCCGAGACCACCTCGCAGAGCCCGTCGCTCCGCGGCGCCACGGCGGCGAAGGTCTTGTGCGGCAACGCGAACGGCAGGCAGAGCCCGCCGTTGTAGTCGACGTGCTCGCCGATCAGGTTGACGCGGCCGGGGGCGGCCCAGACGCCGACCGG
>CAYYCE010000394.1:0-3713 GCA_964469635.1 uncultured Kineosporiaceae bacterium | reverse complement strand
TGCCACACCGTGATCGAGCCGCGGCTCAGTCTGCAGTGGTTCGTCAAGGTCGCGCCGCTGGCCAGGGCCGCCGGTGACGCGGTGCGCGACGGCCGGGTGGCGATCCACCCGGCGACCATGCGGGCCCGGTACTTCGAGTGGGTCGACAACATGCACGACTGGTGCATCAGCCGCCAGCTGTGGTGGGGGCACCGGATCCCGGTCTGGTACGGCCCCGGCGGCGAAGTGGTCTGTGTCGGTCCCCACGAGGACCGGCCCACCGGTGAGGGCTGGGTCCAGGACGGCGACGTCCTCGACACCTGGTTCTCCAGCGCGTTGTGGCCGTTCTCCACCCTGGGCTGGCCCGAGGACACGGCAGACCTGCGGCGCTACTACCCGACGGATGTGTTGCTCACCGGCCACGACATCATCTTCTTCTGGGTCGCCCGGATGATGATGTTCGGCCTGTACGCGATGGACGGCGTCCAGCCGTTCCACACCATCGCGCTCACCGGTCTGGTGCGCGACCAGTTCGGTCGCAAGATGAGCAAGTCCAAGGGCAACGTGGTGGACCCGCTGGACTGGATGGACGCCTACGGCGCCGATGCGCTGCGGTTCACCCTGGCCCGCGGCGCCAACCCCGGCACGGACGTGCCGATCGGCGAGGAGTGGGTCGCCGGCAGCCGCAACTTCTGCACCAAGCTGTGGAACGCGGCCCGGTTCGCGCTGATCAACGGCGCCACCGTCGCCGGTCCGCTTCCCGACCGCTCCGAGCTGTCCGTGGTCGACCGCTGGCTGCTGTCCCGGCTGGCGACGGTCACCGAGCAGGTCGACGCCGGCTACGACGACCTCCAGTTCGCCCGGGTCAGCGAGATGCTCTACCACTTCGTGTGGGACGAGTTGTGCGACTGGTACCTGGAGCTGGCCAAGCTCCCGCTGCGCGAGGACGGAGCCGGGGGAGCGGCCGCCGCTCACGTCACCCGCCGGGTGCTCGGTGAGGTGCTGGACGTCGTCCTGCGGCTGCTGCACCCGGTGACGCCGTTCGTCACAGAGGCGCTGTGGACGGAACTGACCGCCGGCCGGGACGGCGCCGAGTCACTGGTCGTCGCCGCCTGGCCGGCCGCGGCCATGCAGTGGGTCGATGCCGGCGCCGAGGCGGAGGTGGGTGCGCTGCAGGGCCTGGTGACCGAGGTGCGACGGTTCCGCTCCGACCAGGGTCTGCCCCCGGGCAAGCGGGTTCCGGCGCGGATGACCGGGCTTGCGCCCACGCTGGCCACCCACGAGGCCGAGATCCGGGCGCTGGCCGCCCTGCAGCCGGCCGGGGACGGCTTCCAGGTCTCCTCGACGCTGACCTCGGGCCCGGTCCGGGTGGACCTCGATCTGCACGGGGCCGTCGACGTCGCCGCCGAGCGCAAGCGGCTCGAGCGGGACCTGGCCGCGGTTCAGAAGGACCTGACCGCGTCGCGGGCCAAGCTGGCCAACGAGCAGTTCCTGGCCAAGGCGCCCGAGCACGTGGTCGCGACCATCAGGGAGCGGGCCGAGCGGGGCGAGGCGGATCTCTCCCGGCTCACGGCCTCGCTGGCCGCGTTGCCGACCGGTTGACCACCCGCCGCATCCGGGGGGCGATCGCCAACAGCACGACGGCGCCGAGGGCCCCGCTCGCGGCGGCGGCGAAGCCCAGGTCCACCCGCCGGTGGTAGAGCGGCAGCACGGTCAGCGGGCCGATCGCCGAGCCGAGGAACTGCCACGACAGCGTCATGGAGGCCGCGCCCGCCCGGTTCGCGGGGGTGCTGGTGACCGCGAGGGCGTTGCTGGTGAGCCGTCCTGCGGCCGAGGCCGCCCCGGCCACAGCCACGGCGGCCACCAGCAGGGCGACGGATGACGCGCGACCCGCGAACAGGTCGACCACCACCAGCACCAGGCCCACGAGGATGCCGAACCGGTGGATCCCCACGGCGTCAGCCAGGCGCCCGAGCCGGGCGACTGTGACCACCCCGGCGAACCCGAACGCCGCCACCACCAGCCCACGCTGATCGGGACCGAGCCCGAACCGGTCGTAGGCCAGCAGTGCGGCGAGCAGGGTCAGGCCCGAACCCGCCAGATAGAGCCCGAAGGCGACGCCGCAGGCCAGGGCGAGGCGGGGATTGGCCAGGGAGCGCCACCGGGACGCCGTGCCCCCGGCCGCGGCCCTCTGGTCCGGAGGCGGCAGCGTCGCGAGCACCACGGCCGCCGCCGCGGCGGCCACGAAGGCCCAGCGGTAGTCCACGGCCGCCGCCAGCCCGCCGACGAGCGGGGCGAAGGTGTGGCCGACGGCCTGCAGGCCGCCGAAGACGCCCAGGGAGCGGCCGAGCCTCTCACGTGGGACGAGGTCGGAGATCGCCGCGACCAGCAGGGGCGTGGTGAAGGCGTTGGCGGCGCCCTGCAGCGCCCTCGCGCCCAGGAACGTGGTGGCGGTCGGTGCCAGGGCGCACAGCACCGAGGCCAGCGCGTAGACGACGTAGGCGTGGCGGACGGTGCGGGTGCGTCCCCAGCGCTCGGCCAGGGTTCCCGAGACGAGCATGATCGCGGCGAACGGCACCATGTACGCGGTCAGCCCCGCCGCCGCGGCGGCCAGCGAGGTGTGCAGGTTCGCGGCCAACTCGGGAAGCATGGTCGTCACCATGGCCCCGCCGAAGGGACCCAGGAAGCCGCCGGCGTACAGCGGCCAGAGACGGGCGGGCACCTCGTCAGTAGACCAGAGCGCCCAACCGGCCGGAGCAGTCACGCGGGTGGGGCGGTCAGTGGATCCGGTGCAGCGCTCGGACCTCCGACTCGTGGGCCCGCAGGCCGGCCTGGCGGCGCCGGACGACGGCGCCGAGCAGTCCCGCGGCGGTGAAGCAGGTGATGGCGCCCACCAGCGGCACCAGTCGGACCCGGGAGTCGGAAGGCGGGTCGTCGCCGATCACCGGCAGGGCCTGGGCCTGGGCCTGCGGCGACGGCGAATCGGGGGGATCGACCGCGGCGGCGATCACGTACGTGCTCGCCGCGGCCACACCCGTTTGGGACGCCGCCGCGGTGGTCGCGGTCGAGGGTGCGCCCGTTGAGGGGCGCGCCTTCGTGGTCGTGGTCGACGGGGTCGTGGTGCTCGGTCTCGGGGTCGTCGTGGTCGGGGTCGGCGTCGGGGTGCGCGTGGGCGAGGGCGTGGCGCTGGGGCTCGGGCCGGCGGTCACGCTCACGCGGAAGTTGGTCCGGTTGTCGCCCGGAACCGAGTCGGTCCCGGATCCACCCGCCACCGAGACCAGCCCGCCGACCAGCACGCTGCCGCCCGTGGCACTCGCCGGGATCTGGATCTGCAGCTGGGCGCGGCGGGTGGCGCCCGCGGCCAGCGTGGCGGTGTAGCTCCGGACGGCGGTGCGTCCGCTGAGCGACCATCCGGCGGGCAGCCGGTCGGTCGGGATCGAGGTCCCCACCGGCGGGGTGACGCTGACCATGGTTCCCGGCGCCGCCTGCGGGCCGTTGTTGGTCCAGGAGATGGCCAGCGTGACCAGGTCGCCGGCCCCGCCCTGCAGCGTCGCCGGGGCGGTGACGGTCAGGTCGTAGACGTCCGCCTTCGGCGCCGCGGTCGCCTCCGGCGTCACCCATACTCCGGCCGCCAGGACCAGAAGCGACGACGCGATCACGAAGAGTAGTGAATCTCGGGATGGCCGGGGGCTCCTGCGTGGGCATGGCTCCGCTCCGTGGTCCCCCATCACGGG
>CAYYCE010000393.1:1347-3726 GCA_964469635.1 uncultured Kineosporiaceae bacterium | reverse complement strand
CCGTCGAACATCACCTGCAGGCCCACGCAGATCCCCAGCACGGGGCGACCGCCGGCCAGCCGCCGCTCGACGATCTGGTCGCCGTGGACCGCGCGCAGGCCGTGGGCGACCGCAGCGAAGGCACCGACCCCGGGTACCACGAGGCCGTCGCAGCCCTCCGCGGCGCGCCGGTCGGCGGTCAGCTCGACCCGCGCCCCGACCCGCTCCAGGGCGCGCACCGCCGACCGGACGTTGCCCGAGCCGTGGTCGAGGACGACGACGCCGCGGCTCACCGCGCACCCCTCACAGCGTGCCCTTGGTGCTGGGGATCCCGCTCACCCGGCCGTCGTATTCGACCGCCGCGCGCAACGCCCTGGCCACGGCCTTGAACTGGGCCTCGACGATGTGGTGCGGGTCGCGCCCAGCCAGCACCACCACGTGCAGCGCGATCCCCGCGTTCAACGCCAGCGTCTCGAACACGTGCCGGGTCAGCGAACCGACGTAGCCGCCGCCGATCAGCGCGTACTGCTGGCCCTCCGGCTCACCGGTGTGGACGCAGTACGGCCGGCCCGAGACGTCGACCACGGCCTGGACCAGGGTCTCGTCCAGCGGCACCATGGCGTCGGCGAATCGTCGGATGCCGACCTTGTCGCCGAGTCCCTGGCGCAGCGCCTGCCCCAGGAGGATGGCGACGTCCTCGACGGTGTGGTGGGCGTCCACCTCGACATCCCCGGTGGCGGCCACCCTCAGGTCGAACAGGGCGTGCTTGGCCAGCGAGGTCAGCATGTGGTCGTAGAAGCCCACGCCGGTGGAGACCTCGGCGCTCCCGCTGCCGTCCAGGTCGAGCTCCACCAGAACCTTGGACTCGCTGGTGGCCCGCTCGAGACGGGCCGAACGTGTACTCACCGGTTCTCCTTCGTCGTCGCCCGATCCATCACCCGGGCGAGTGCGGACAGGAACGCGCTGGTCTCTGACTCGGTCCCCGCGGTCACCCGCAGGTGGTGCGCGATGCCGACGTCCCGGATCAGGACCCCGGCCTCGAGCAGCGCGCCCCACGTGGCGCCGGCCTCGGCGAGCCCGCCGAACAGGACGAAGTTCGCGTCGCTGGGCACCGGGGTCAGCCCCATCGCCGGCAGCTCCGCGACGATCCGGTCCCGCTGCCGCGTGATCGCGGCCACCGTGGACAGCAGGTCCTCGGCGTGCCCCAGCGCGGCGCAGGCAGCGGCCTGGGTGAGCGCCGACAGGTGGTAGGGCAGGCGCACCAGCCGGAACGCCTCGCAGACCTGCGGAGCCGCCGCCAGGTACCCCAGCCGCGCCCCGGCCAGGGCGAACGCCTTGCTCATGGTGCGGCTGACCACGAGCCGCTCGCCGCCGGCCGACCCGTCGTCCAGCAGGGTGAGCGCACTCGGGGTACCGGCGCGGGCGAACTCGGCGTAGGCCTCGTCGACCACCACCAGTCCCCGGGAGACCTCGAGCACGGCGCGCGAGACCTCCAGGTCGAGGGCGGTCCCGGTGGGGTTGTTCGGGGAGACCAGGAACACCAGGTCCGGGTCGTGCGCCCGGACCTGCGCGACCGCCTGGTCGACACCGAGGTCGAAGTTGCCCGCCCCGTCACCGCGGACGCCGTCGATCCACCCCGTCGAGGTGACCGAGGCGACCAGCGGGTGCATCGAATAGGCCGGGGTGAAGCCCAGGGCCACCCGACCCGGGCCGCCGAAGGCCTGGAAGAGGTGCTGCATCACCTCGTTGCTGCCGTTGCCGGCCCAGATCTGGGACGGCGACAGCGGCCGGCCGGCCGATGGCGACAGGTACCCGGCGAGGGCCTCGCGCAGGGCGACGAACTCGCGGTCCGGGTAGCGGTTCAGATCCGCCACCCGGTCGGCGAGCGCCGCGACGATCGAGGCCACCACCGGCTCGGGCAGCGGGTAGCTGTTCTCGTTGGTGTTCAGCCGGACGGCGACGTCCAGCTGCGGCGCACCGTACGGGGTCCCACCCCGCAGCTCCGGGCGCAGCAGGGCGGCCACGGCCGCGCCGGCGGTCGGTGTGGAGGGCACCGCGGTCACGACAGTCTCGCCGCGATCGCCGCGCCGTGGGCGGGCAGGTCCTCGGCCGCCGAGAGCGCCATCACGTGGGGGGCCACCGCGGTGAGCGCCGCCTCGTCGTAGTCGATCACCTGGACACCGCGCAGGAATGTGTGCACCGACAGCCCGCCGTCGTGGGCGGCCGAGCCGGCCGTCGGCAGCACGTGGTTGGAGCCCGCGCAGTAGTCGCCCAGGCTGACCGGGGCGTGACGGCCGACGAAGATCGCACCGGCGTTGCGGACCCGGCGGGCCAGGGCGGCGGCGTCGGCGGCGTGGATCTCGAGGTGCTCGGCGGCATAGGCGTCGGCCACGGCCAGCC
>CAYYCE010000393.1:0-1337 GCA_964469635.1 uncultured Kineosporiaceae bacterium | reverse complement strand
CGCCGTCCGTCACGTCGTCGACCAGCACGATCGCCGACTGCGACCCGCCGAGGGCGGTCCGGATCCGGGTGACGTGCTTGGTGACGGCCACCTGATCGGCGAGTTCGGCCTCGACCCGCTCGGCGAGCGCGGCGGAGTCGGTCACCAGTACCGAGGCGGCCAGTTCGTCGTGCTCGGCCTGACTGATCAGGTCGGCGGCCACCTCCGACGCGTCGGCGGTCGCGTCGGCCAGCACCATGATCTCGGTGGGACCGGCCTCGGCGTCGATGCCGATCAGGCCGTGCAGCAGCCTCTTGGCGGCCACCACGTAGATGTTGCCCGGGCCGGTCACCATGTCCACCGGCTCGCAGACCCAGCCGCCGTCGGCGCCCTTGGCGCCGTAGCCGAACATGGCCACCGCCTGGGCGCCGCCGACGCCGTAGACCTCCTCGACGCCGAGCAGTGCGCAGGCGGCCAGGATGCTCGGGTGCGGCAGGCCCTCGAAGCCGACCGGGTTGTCGCGCTGCGCCGGTGAGGTGACCGCGATCTGCCCGACCCCGGCCTCCTGGGCCGGCACCACGTTCATCACCACGCTGGAGGGGTAGACGGCCAGGCCGCCGGGCACGTACAGCCCGACCCGACCCACCGGGATCCACCGGTGGCTGACGACACCGCCGGGTACCACCTCGGTGCACAGTTCGGCGGGCACCTGAGCGCGGTGAACGGCACGGACCCGGGCGATCGACTCGGTGAGGGCGGCCACGACCTCCTCGCTCGCCGCGGCCAGCGCCCGCTGCAGGGCCTGCGCCGGCACCCGGACCCCCTCGGGCCGCACACCGTCGAACCGCTCGGTGAGGTCGAGCAGCGCCGCCTCGCCACGCAGCCTGACGTCCTCGCAGATGGGGCGGACGGCGGCGAGCGCCTCGCCCACGTCGGTGCCCGCCCTGGGGACGACGCCGCGCAGCTCGCGGGCTCTCAGGGTCTGGCCGCGCAGGTCGATTCGCCGGATCACCCGCAAAGTCTACGCATCACCGGGGCCCGGGTGCCGACGGCACCGCCCCGGGCGCATAGCCTGGCCTGGTGCCGGTTCGTCTCCCGCTGTTCCCGCTGACCACCGTGCTGGTCCCGGGGTTGGTGCTGCCGCTGCACGTGTTCGAGGACCGCTACCGGGTGCTGATCAACGCCCTGCTGGCGTTGCCGGACGAGGCGACCAGGCAGTTCGGGGTGATCACCATCCGCTCCGGGGCGGAGGCGGGGCAGCACCGGCCGGAGCTCTACGAGGTGGGGTGCACGGCCGAACTGCGCGAGGTCACCCCCTATTCGGACGGCCGGTTCGACATCGTCTCGGTGGGCGAGAG
>CAYYCE010000392.1:2641-3727 GCA_964469635.1 uncultured Kineosporiaceae bacterium | reverse complement strand
TCCTCGATGGTCGTCAGGCCGGCCGTGTTGATCACCTCGGCGAGCTCACGGCGCGCCGAGACAGCCATGGTCCGGCCCGTCGGGTTGTGGATCGAGGTCTGGCAGTACAGCAGCTCCGGCCCACGGGCGACGGCGTGACGGACCTGCTCGGGGTCCAGGCCCCCGTCGACGAGCGCGAGCCCCTCGACCCTGGCCCCCGCGCCACGCAGCGCCTCGAGGGCCCCGCGGTAGGTCGGCTCCTCGGTGAGCACGAGGTCACCGGCACCCGCGAACCCGGTGATCGCGAGCCAGGTCGCCTCCTGCGCGCCCGAGGTGACCAGGATCTGCTCGGCCTCGGTGGGGATGCCGTCCGCTGTGAACTGGTCGGCGATCGCCAGACGCAGCGCAGGCAGACCCGCCGGGAAGTACCCGTCCGTGAGGAGGTAGCTGCCGATCCGGTCGGTGAGCGGGCGGGCGAGCACGTCGTAGGTCACCGGCGAGGCCGGCAGCGCACCGGTGGACAGGTCGATCACGTCGCTGGGTGTGTTGGTGAACGAGACGAACCGTCCGGTGAGCTCGTGGTGCAGCCAGTGGCGCGCCGAGCGCACCCTCGAGCCCGAGCCACGGTTGGTGGCGAGGTAGCCCTCGGCGGTCAGCGCCTCGTACGCGACCGTCACCGTCCCCCGCGAGACCGCCAGGGTGGTCGCCAGGACCCGCTGGGGTGGCAGGCCGGCACCAGGCGGGACGAGCCCCGTGCGGATCAGCCCGATGAGAGACGTCGCAAGATCGCTCGCGAGGGTCGCCTCGCCGCTGATCCACTGCCCCAGCAGCCGGCCCAGCTCGTTCGCGGCGATCGTCGTCGGTGCCACCGTCTCACCGTTGCACCTCCGCAGGGCATCGACAAAGGCCACCCCACCCGAATTGGCACAGACGCCGGGCCCACGTCGCTCCTAGGTTCGAGCCATTGAGGAACCCGACCGGGGTTCGGAGGCGAACGGACGAGGTGAGGTCAATGGCGACCGTGGTTCTCCTGGGCACACTGGACACCAAGGGTCTGGAGTACGGCTGGCTCAACAATCCCTACATGGAAAAAGCCCTGCTTTGGTT
>CAYYCE010000392.1:0-2631 GCA_964469635.1 uncultured Kineosporiaceae bacterium | reverse complement strand
GGCTGACCGAGAACGACGTGGACGTCCTCGCTGTCGACGTGGGCTCGTTCTCCGAGAGCCCGATGGCCGACGTCACCTCTGACGAGGTCATCGCCGCGGCCGGCGCCGACGCGGCCGCGCTCCGCGAGCGTCGCGACCGCGGCGAGATGATGACGGTGATGGGCGCCGGCGCCGCAGCGGTGGTGCACCGGCTGTTCGACGAGGGCCGGCTGCACGGGATGCTCGCGGTCGGCGGCTCGGGCGGCTCCTCGGTGGCGGCGCCCGCCATGCAGGCCCTGCCGATCGGCGTGCCGAAGGTGCTGGTCTCGACGATGGCCAGCGGCGACGTGAAGCCCTACGTCGGCGAGGTCGACGCCACGCTGATGTACTCGGTCGTGGACGTGGCCGGCATCAACTCGGTCTCCGAGGCGGTGCTGGGCAACGCCGCAGCAGCGGCCGCAGGGATGGCCAAGGCCTACGAGACGAGAGCCGCCGCCGGCACGGCTGACCACCTGCCGCTCATCGGTCTGACGATGTTCGGGGTCACCACCCCCGCGGCGAACGAGGCTCGCGAGCGGCTGACCGCGCTGGGCTACGAGGTCCTGGTCTTCCACGCCACCGGCACCGGCGGGCGCGCCATGGAGAAGCTCGTGGCGTCCGGCATGCTCGCCGGGGTCTGCGACCTGACCACCACGGAGCTGTGCGACGACCTGGTGGGCGGCGTGCTCTCCGCCGGGCCGGACCGCCTGGAGATCGCCGGGAAGCTCGGCATGCCCCAGGTGGTCAGCCTCGGGGCCCTGGACATGGTCAACTTCGGCCCGCGCGACACCGTGCCGCCGCAGTTCGAGAGCCGGAACCTGTTCGTGCACAACCCCACGGTCACGCTGATGCGCACCACGACCGAGGAGATGGCAGAGCTCGGTCGCCGGATCGCGCGCAAGCTCGCCGCGGCGACCGGCCCGACGGACCTGTTCGTCCCGCTGCGCGGGGTGAGTGCGATCGACGTCGACGGCGCCCCGTTCCGCGACGCCGACGCCGACGCGGCGCTGTTCGCCACGCTGCGCGAGGGCCTGTCCGGCAGCGCCGTCACGGTGCACGAGCTCGACCAGGCGATCAACGACCCGGGCTTCGGTGCCGTCATGGCCGAGACCCTCGACCACCACATCCGCAGTGCGAAGGAGAGCTGAGATGACCAGGGAAGAGATCCTCGCGCGGTTCCGCGCCCAGGTGGCGGCGGGCAAGCCGATCATCGGCGGCGGGGCGGGCACCGGGATCACGGCGAAGTCCGCCGAGGCCGGTGGCATCGACCTGCTGGTCATCTACAACTCGGGCCGCTTCCGGATGGCCGGCCGCGGGTCGCTCTCCGGGCTGCTGGCCTACGGCGACGCGAACGCGATCGTCATGGACATGGCCCGCGAGGTGCTGCCGGTCGTCACGCACACGCCCGTGCTGGCCGGCGTGAACGGCACCGACCCGTTCCGGCTGATGCCCGTGTTCCTGCGGGAGGTCAAGGAGGCCGGTTTCGCCGGGGTGCAGAACTTCCCGACCGTCGGCCTCATCGACGGGGTCTTCCGGGCCAACCTGGAGGAGACCGGGATGGGCTTCGGCCTTGAGATCGACATGATCCGGATGGCCCACGAGATGGACCTGCTCACCACGCCGTACGCGTTCGACGCCGAGCAGGCCGCCGAGCTGGCCAGGGCCGGCGCCGACATCCTCGTGCCGCACATGGGTCTGACCACGGCCGGGACCATCGGTGCCCAGACGGCGCTCACCCTCGAGCAGGCCGCGGTCAAGGTCCAGGAGCTCGCCGATGCGGCGAAGAAGGTCAACCCCGACATCCTGTGCCTGTGCCACGGCGGCCCGATCGCCGAGCCGTCGGACGCGCAGTACATCCTCGACCACACCGAGGGGATCGTCGGGTTCTACGGCGCCTCGTCGATCGAGCGACTGCCCACCGAGGTCGGCATCCGCAAGCAGACCGAGGACTTCGCGTCCATCACGTTCTGATCCCGACCCACGGCACGCGGGGGCCCTACCCCTGACGGCTCCCGCGTGCCGTGCCCTGCCCTGCTCTGCCCTGCTCTGCCCTGCTCTTCCCTGCTCTGCCCTGCTCTGCCCTGGGGACGACGCGCCACCGAGGGTCGTCCCGCCCTGCCTCGAGGAAGGCACGTCCATGTCCGACACCTCCGTCAAGCCCGACGCCGTGCAGATGAAGGAGACCATCCCACTCTGGATCGCCATCACGATCACCGTGCTGGTGTCCGTGCCGTTCACGCTCTGGCTCGGGTCCTGGAACATGGCGGTCTGGGTCTCGTTCATCGTCTGGGCCGAGTACTTCGCCCTCGGTGCCAAGCCGTCAGCCGTGAAGACGATCCTTCCCGCGTTCGCCTACGCCGCGGTGCTCACCGGACTGACCCTCGCCCTGATCTCCTACCTCGACTTCCTGCCCACCATCCGCACCGCCGGTGACCTCGCAGTGATGGTCGCGCTCGTGATCGGTGTCGGCTTCATGGTCTACTCGATGCGCTGGGCGAAGGTCTTCCAGGAGGGCTCGCTGCCCTTCTTCAACGGCATCTCGATGGTGCTGGCCGTCTACTTCACCGGCAGCTACCCGGCGATCGTCGAGGGCGCCGCCGCGGCCGTCTGGGC
>CAYYCE010000391.1:2669-3730 GCA_964469635.1 uncultured Kineosporiaceae bacterium | reverse complement strand
CCTTCGTGAGTACATCGACACGTTGCGCGCGGAGGGCTACACCGTGCAGGGCAGCAAGGGCGAGGATCCGACCCTGATCGCCCCGGACGGGCGGGCGGTCGAGACCTGGCGCGAGGACTACCCCTATGACGAGTTGCTCGACCGGGAGGAGTACGAGGATGAGAAGTATCGACTGCAGACCCAACTGCTGCAGTTCCAGTACTGGACCCAGGACGTCGGGGCCAAGCACGTGCTGGTCTTCGAGGGCCGGGACGCCGCGGGCAAGGGCGGCACGATCAAGCGGTTCATGGAGCATCTCAACCCACGGGCCGCGCGGGTGGTCGCGCTGACCAAGCCGACCTCCAGCGAGGCCGGCCAGTGGTACTTCCAGCGCTACGTCGCGCATCTGCCGACCGAGGGCGAGATCGTGCTGTTCGACCGGTCCTGGTACAACCGGGCGGGTGTCGAGCGGGTGATGGGCTTCTGCACCGAGGAGCAGTACCAGACCTTCATGCGTCAGGCGCCGACCTTCGAGCGCATGTTGGTCGAGTCCGGGACGACGGTTACCAAGTTGTGGTTCTCGGTGACCCAGCAGGAGCAACGCACCCGCTTCGCCATCCGGCAGATCGACCCGGTACGGCGGTGGAAGCTGTCCCCGATGGACCTGGAGAGCCTGGACCGCTGGGAGGACTACACCGCCGCGAAGCAGGCGATGCTCGACCACACCGACAAGAAGCACGCGCCGTGGCTGACCGTCAAGAGCAACGACAAGAAGCGTGCTCGGCTCAACGCGATGCGCGCCTTCCTGAACCAATTCGAGTACGAGGGCAAGGATCCCGACATCGTCTACGCCGCCGACCCGCTGATCGTCGCCCGGGCCAAGCACACCAAGGGCGATTGAACCGTTCCCCGACGACGATCGCGGGCGCGTAGACGGTGTTGACCGTGGCCGAACGTGATGTGGAGATCGCCGAAAGTACCTTCTGCTCGATCGCGGGGGTCCTCGGTGGCCAAGGTGCCGCCCACCGCTCGGTTGGTGGTGGATCAGGTGAGCCAGGTGCGCAGCCGGTCGTGGACGGCCG
>CAYYCE010000391.1:0-2659 GCA_964469635.1 uncultured Kineosporiaceae bacterium | reverse complement strand
TTGAGCAGCCCCTGGTGGCTGATGCCGCCCAGGCGGTGGCCCTGCCCGGCGACCAGGGCGCTGGCGGGGCGGACCATGCCGTCGCCGACCAGCCATCCCGCGGGATGGGAGGGGTCGCGGGTCAGCGAGGCGGCGACCGCGTAGTAGGTGATGTGCCCGGGCAGTCTCGGCAGGGCTCCGTGGTGCAGGTCGCGGATCCCGGCGCTGCGCCCGGCCAGCACCCGGGCGATCGGCGCGCTGACCGGGTGCCGGGTGAGTGCCCACTCGGCCAGCGGCACGCTCTTGGCCAGCGGAGCCCCCGTGTGCGGTGTGCCCAGGGCGATCAGGGTGCGGACGTCGTCCACCCAGGCCGCCGCCGAGCGGGCCCCCAGCCGGCAGGCCAGGTGGGCGATCAGGCCACCCATCGAGTGCCCGATCACGTCGATCCCGGCGACGGGCACCGGCCACGCCACGCGCAACTGCTCGATCAGAGCGGCCAGGGCGTGGGCGTTCTCACGCAGCGCGAGTCCGGAGTTGTACCGCAGGTAGACCGGGGTGATTCCGGACTGCTCACCCAGGCCGTCCCCGAACGAGGACGACGCGCCGTCCGAGGTGGTCCACCAGGACCGCTCGCTCTCCACCAGCCCGTGCACGAACACGGCGATCCGTCCGGCGGCCTGCGGAAAGGCGTCCGCCAGCGATCCGGCGTCCAGGGGAACGTCACGCCCCGCCACACGCACCGCCATCGGGACGGCGAGCGCCGGACCATGCCGGGCCACCGTGTCCCCCCACACCCCGTGCACCAGCGGTTGGACGGCGCGTCCGACCGGCGTCTGCGAGGGCAGGTCACCCGCCCGCCGGGAGGCGACATCGGCCCCGACGCGCAACGCGGCGGAGGCCACCTGCTCGACCGCGAGGTAGGTGGCCGCGACCGCGGCGGCCTGCGCCCGGCTCACCCTACGCAGCGGGCGCGGCAGGAAGCGCTCGCCCCGCCGGATGATCGCCTGATGCATGTCGCCGACGATCCCGACCGTCCCACCCACCGCGTGGACAGCCAACTCACCGACCGCGCGGACCTCCTGCCCACGGACCACCTGCGCTCCTCCCATCACGCCCCCGTCGAGGTGAGAGCACTCCCGCTGCCTGCACCAGCCAGTGCCTGGACCAAGTCGACCACGATCCAGCGAACCCGCACCAGAACCAGCAGTCGGCGGATCGGCGCCAGAGTTCTCGATGGGCTGCCCGCAGAGGGGACTCGTGAGGCCAGTGGGTCGCCACCTCGACGGAACTGGGGCCTGAGGACATGCCTCAACTCACCGGGGAGATTCGCATCGCGGCGCCTCTGGAGAGGGTCTTCTATACCGCCGATTCGCGCGACGAACCCCCTGTTCAACCCCGCCATGACTGGGGTGGAACAGCAGACCCCGGGCGGCTCGTGCGCCGGGTGCCGGGTCGCGCTGCCGACGCGAGCGCCGATGACCGCGGAGCCACGCGGGTGGGGAATTCAGTGAGCAGTTCCGGGGAGATTCACCCGAGCGCCGTCGGGTTCGACACCCAGGTCCGGCTACAGCGCTTCGGCCTCCTCGAGGAGCGAACCTGCGTACCGCACCATCGTCCTGGCCTTGGCGATGGTGATCAGGTTGGGCGAGTAGTGAGTGGCGTCCTTGTCGGCGAGCAGCCGTCCGAACTTGTTCGGCAGGGCGGCGTCGTTGAGCGCGACGTCACGCAACAGCCGCACGGCCTGTTCGTGGTCCTGGCCGCGGCTCCACTTTCCCAGCCGGATGCCGCAGATGGCGTCGGCGGCGGCGATCCCGGCAAGAACGGCCAGGGCGGCGGCGACGTGAGCCTCACGCTGGTCCTCGGTCAACACGAGCTCGGCGGTGTCGAGGAACGCCCGAGCCTGAGCGCGTCGGGAGCGTGCTTCGACCGGCGTGCACGTGGTGACCCGGCCGGCCGGCCGCGGAGTCATCGTAGTCTCCGGAGCAGGTCGAGCAGACGCTCACCGTGCAGGTGAACCTCCTCGGCCCGCCACGAGTCGACCAACGGGTCATTCTGGCGGACCATCAGTCCGAGGGTGGACGGCGACAGGTCCACCAGTTGCGCCGCGTTGCCGGTCCACGCCCGGATCTTGTCCTGAAGGTGGGCGAGCTGATCCAACCACGCGTCCTCGACTGCTGCGTCCATCCCGTCCTGGCGAACGATCAACACGTCGACGTCGCTGTCAGCGTCGGCGGTTGCCCGCGCGAAGGACCCGAAGAGCCCCGCGTGCGCCGGCATGAGCTGCCACCCTGCCAGTTCTCGGCCGATCCGGTCGATGATCTCCCGCCGGACAGCACTCAGCGCCTCGATGTACGGGGCTGCGACGTGCTCGCGGTTCAACCGGTACACCGGGTATCGCCCAGCGGTCTCGACGACGACCACCCCCTGTGCATCCAACCGGGCCAGCACCCTGCGGACTCCCTCGTCACTTCCCCGACCCAGACGGCGATGCACCTCACCAGTGGTGCACCCCGCCGTGGTAGCAGCCAGCACCTGGAGAACACCGGCATCCAGGGTCGGCGCCACAGTCGCCAGCGGGTTCGAAAGGTCCATCGTGCCAGAATCCAACAATACTTGGCTTGAGTCAACATTGATTGGAGTTGTAGGTATGATGCGGGACCTGGATCGGCTCACAGCGACC
>CAYYCE010000390.1:2950-3736 GCA_964469635.1 uncultured Kineosporiaceae bacterium | reverse complement strand
GCTGCAGGTCGGCCAGGCTCGCCAACGCCCGGATCCCCCACTCGATGCCCTTGCCACGTCCCAGCAGGCCCCAGGTGAGGATCAGGGGGGCGCGCTCGGGGGAGTGCGGCCGGCTCGTGGGCTCGAGGGGCACGATGAGGTCCTCCGCGGCGCCGTGCGGGATGACCGTGGCTCGGGTGGGGGCCGCACCGTAGGTCCCTATCGCTCGAGCCCTGGCCGTCTGGGTCATCGTCACGACCGCGGACGAGGCGTTGATCACCTCGCGCAGGATGCGGCGCTGGCGCGAGGTGGGTCGGCTGAGCACGGTGTGCAGCACGCTGACCACGGGCACGGCGAGGTGGCGCAACAGGCTCAGTAGATGTTCGCCGTCGGGGCCGCCGTAGATCCCGTATTCGTGCTGCACGATGACGACGTCGTACCGGTTCAGGACGGCGGCCGTCGCAATCATGGACCCCAGGTGTGCAGGGCGCGCAGAGTCTCCCGGGTCGGTCACCCAGTGCTCGGCCACCTCGGGAAGCCGGCGTTGCTGCTGCTCGGGGACGATCCGCACGATGTCGACCTTCGCCCCGAGGTCGGTGAAACCACCGGTCAGCGCCTCCGCGAAGGTGGCGAGGCCACATTGGGTCGGCGGGAACGTGCTGACCATGGCGACGCGCACCTGATTGAGGGCGAACGGCGATACGGGCACTCGAGCCTCCAGTTCCGGCGCGGGCCGACACCGGCCCTGTGCGGCCCACGAAGGGGCCGCCACGATGCCGAACGACAACATCGCCAGGATCTGGGGCA
>CAYYCE010000390.1:0-2940 GCA_964469635.1 uncultured Kineosporiaceae bacterium | reverse complement strand
CTGCGGTGCGACCGGCGTCGAGCGACGTTCACGGCGCGAAATACGCCCGAGGCCAACCCATCATGGGGAATACCGCCGAGGCTCCAGACTAGCATCCCGGGTCGGACACAACCGGACGGAGCGGGCGCGATCGGGTTCGGGCCGAACCACGTTCGGGCAGCGACGGCACTCCCGTCACCGCGCTCCCGGGGCCCCCGAGAACGTCCCGATAGACGGCTAGATAGTCGGCGACCATCCTGGCGGCGCCGAAGCGCGCCGCCGCTCGGACGTGCACGGCGCTGCGGTCCAGGCGGGCGGCGCGACCCACGGCCTCGACCGCGGCCTCGGCGTCCGTCACGACGAATCCGGTGACGCCCTCGTCGACGACCTCGGGCATCGAGCCGCGACGGTAGGCGACCACCGGCGTGCCGCACATCATGGCTTCGACGACGGACAGCCCGAATGGCTCCTCGAAGGCGATCGGATGCAGGAGAGCCGCCGCCGAACCCAGCACCTCGGCACGTCGCACCGGCCCCAGGGCGCCCAGGAACTGCACCCGGTCCCCGTCGATGAACGGCTCCACCTCCTCACGGAAGTAGCGTTCGTCGTGGACGATTCCGCAGAGCACCAGTCGTCGCCCGGCAGCCCGGGCGATGCGGATCGCCTCGGCAGTGCCCTTGTCGGGATGGATCCGCCCCAGTACCACCAGGTCCTCGCCCGAGGTGGTGGACAGCGGCAGTTGGGTCTGGTCCACCCCGTGGTGGACGGTGGCCGCGTACGTCAGGTCCGGGTGGCGATCGGCGTCCGAGATGGACACCAGCGTCGATCGCGCCGCCCGATAGGCGGGCAGGATCGCCGCACCGCCGAAGCCGTGGACGGTCGTGATCAGCGGGGCGGCGCAGAACGCCTCGAAGGCCAGCGGCAGCCAGTCGAGATGGCTGTGGACGACATCGAACTCAGCGGAGCGTGCGAACGCGTGCGCGATGTGCACGGCCTCGCTGACCCGTCCGTCCAGCCTGGAGTCCTCCGTGTATCCGTGCGGCACCACGGCATCGAGTTCGGCGCGGGTCAGCGAGTCGGCCGTGGCGAACAGCGTCACATCCTCGCCCTGGGCGACCAGGCCCTCCGTCAGCACGCTGGCGACCTGCTCCCAGGGCCCGTAGTGGACCGGTGGGCAGCGCCAGGCCACCGGCGCGATCACGGCCACCCTCACCCGATGGACGCCGGCACCGCGATGCTTTCGCGGTGTCCCCGAACATCCGGTGCCTCGGCGTCCGGCTCGGGGACCGGTCCGGTGGCCTGCCCGTGGATGAGGTGTAGCCGCGCGCGAGAGGCACGCCGGTCCGCGAGGACCGACCGGGCCGAATCCGCGTCGGGGTGGACGGGGATCCGAGCCAGGAGCCCAGAACTGCGCAGCGCGACGGAGACGGCGCCGTGGTCGGCGTCGAGCACGACGATGCGCCGTCGCAGGAACCTGGCGCGGGATCGTGCGGTGACGAACGCAGCCAGCGCCGCCTCGTCGAACACCGTGACTATTCGGGTGTCGACGAGCAGGTCGGTCGAGGTGTTCTCCACACCCGCCAGGAGCGCGTCGCGCAATACGGGGACGTCCTCGCGGGCTACGGTGCCGGTCACCGTCATGACGTCGTCGGTGGTCGATTCCAACCGGTGGATCTCCATGTGGGGCCTTCCGCTGGTCGTGTTCGGGGGTGTTGGTGAGGTGCATGCAGCGACGGAACTCCTTACGGCACAAGGCAGTCCGCTCCGAGGATGCGGCTACACCTGACTCGCGACCCGACTCGCGACCTGACTCGCACGGCCGTTCGTCGACTCGGTCGGGGCGGCGAGATCCGACGGGTTCTCCGCAACTGTGCTGCGAGCATCCACCGCACCAGCGCGGTCGAAGAACCGCAGCATCTCCACGGGGAACGGCATCACCAGGGTGCTGTTCTTCTCCGCGGCAACGTCGACCACGGTCTGCAGCAGCCGCAATTGCAACGCGCCTGGCGTCTGTGCCATCGCCTGGGCGGCCTGCGCGAGCTTGGTCGAGGCCTGGAACTCCCCGTCGGCGGCGATCACCCGGGCGCGGCGTTCCCGCTCCGCCTCGGCCTGCCGCGACATCGACCGCTTCATGCCCTCCGGCAGCGAGACGTCCTTGACCTCCACCCGCTCGATGTGCAGGCCCCAGGGCCCCTCCGTCGGCGCATCGATGACCGCCTTGAGCTCGGCGTTGATGCTCTCCCGATCCGACAGCAGCGTGTCCAGGTCGGCCCGGCCGATCACCGACCGCAGCGACGTCTGCGACACCTGCAGCACGGCCATCGGGTAGTTCTGCACGTTGATGATCGCCTTCACCGGATCGATCACCCGGAAGTAGACGACCGCGTCAACCGTCAACGTCACGTTGTCCTTCGTGATCGCCCCCTGCGCCGGGATACCCATCACCACTGTCTGCATCGACACCTTCGTCATCCGGTCCACGAACGGCACGATCACCTGCAGCCCGGGACCCCGCACCTTGGGCAGCAGACGTCCGAACCGCAACACGATCCCCCGCTGGTACTGCTGCACCAGACGGACACCGGCCGACACCAAGAACAGTGCGATGACGACGATGACGACAGCGACGATCCCCAGAACCCTCATGATGCATCCCTCAACCCCGCAACCGCGGGAAGCGCGAAATCGGTGAGCGCCGCCATCCGGCGGACGCCCCGAACCCGAACGGCGACCAAGATCAGGTCGACGTAGGTGTCAGCTGAGTCGACAGGTGTCGAACCCGCCGCGTCCACGTGCCCACGGCCGCTCGGCAGCCACTCAGTAGCCCATGCCGCCAAGGTCGTCGCCGCCGATGGCGTCGGTGGCGGGCTTGTCCGCGACGACGGCCTCGATGGTGAGGAACAGGGCGGCGATGGACGCCGCGTTCTGCAGCGCCGACCGGGTGACCTTGGCCGGGTCGAT